>CAZWOY010000183.1:0-7615 GCA_964635255.1 uncultured bacterium | reverse complement strand
CAACATACTGCCCGTGGGCAACATACTGCCCGTGGGCAACATACTGCCCGTGGGCAAAATGTCGAACAAGCGCGTTCGATCTGCTTTGTATTTCGATATTCCATCAAACTTCGTTGTTTTCCTCAAGAAAATCATCCCGCTCGCGTTTGGATTCGGCGAATATATCTCGCAGTAGTGTTTCCAGTTCCGGTGTGAGTTCCCGGCCTCTTCTCGGCATAACCGCCGCGATGGTTTCGAGCGCTTTATCAAGCCGGTATTCCTGGTAGCCGTCGCTGCCGAACCAGATGTAGGAAGGAACGTATTTGCTTGGAAAATCAGGACCGAAAAGGTTGCAGCATATCCCAGCCACTGTTCCGCTGTTCAGGCGCGTTTGAATAGCGGTCCGGCAGAAGTCGGAAACGATCGCGCCTACGTGGAGGTCGCCGGTGTCGATTTTTAACTTGTTAAGCGTAACATCCACCGGTTTATAATTGTTTTTCAAATCGCTGTTGTCCGTTCCGGCGCCGAAATTCACCCATTCGCCCACATAAGAGGATCCGAGATATCCGGAGTGTTGTTTGCTGGAATAACCGATAATTACCGTCGATGAAACCTCGCCCCCGACGCGGCAGTGAGGTCCGAAACTTACCCCTCCATATAGTCTTGCCAATGGGCGTATAATCGAATTCCTGCCTATATATGCGGGTCCGATTATCACAGCTCCCGGCATAATTACTGCATTTTCATCGATCCATACAGGCCCGTCTTTAGCGTCGATGACCGCTCCCGGTCGAATCGTTACGCCCTCCTCTAATCGAATGCCAAAATCTTCGGCGTTGAGGACGGCTCCGGGACCGATATATGTTTTACCGAGTGTTTTAATATTATCCGAACTGCGAATAAAAACGTCTTCGGGAAAGACCGGACTGACGCCGGGACGTTCATTCCTCGCCAACTGCAGATCGTAAATAATCTTGTCTGCGGTTGCACCGACCAGTTCCCAGGGGTATTGAAACAGGCGGCATTTCACCCGTATTTTTTTTAAATTGCCTATCGAGTTTTCATCCAGCAGGCTCTCGGCGTTCCACCGAATTTTATTTACATTGTTTTTTGACAAGCGGATTGCCGCTATGTGCTTTCCGGTAGTAAAAACGGCTTCGCTATCGGATTCGGATATTTTCGCAATCGTCTGGTCGTCGAAATCAGCTCGGCCGTTCAGGAATAAAACCGTCTTAAAACCGGTATCCGCGCTAAATTCTTGTTTAGCGTACCTTAACTCATGCGACGGAATCAGGCTTTTCCGCATTTTAAAATGAGATTCATCGGCTTTAAACTGCTTTAAAAGCCGTTCGCCTAAGGTATATGCGCCGCAGCGCAATTCCCAGACAGGTCGCGTATCGACTAACGGTCCGAAAAAAGAGAATCCATGATCCTCAAATAAACAGATTGCCTCGTTTTCCATTTCAGCCCTGTTTGAAAAATCTGCACAAAATTCATTGGTAATATAGGAACGATCTTCAAAATATGAAATGTTTATATAAATTTGATTGTAGTTTTCTTTTAAATCCGAAATTTACTTTACTTTGACAAAAATTATGATTATATTTTCCGACTAATTAAATACTTAGAGGGTTTTTTAGAAGAATTCGCTAAAAATTGGTTTTTTTTATTTGGTTTTAACAGGAATTTAATATATTGATATTACTATCTTTGGTATGGCAATGGAATATTTGGAGGTGATTGATTTCGGTTTGAAAGTATGTTTTGAATTATATATCGGGAATTCTGATTTGACCCAGAGACGCGCTTCTGGAGTTCATTTTTCTTACTCGGTAATTTGACCGTTCGGCAAAGGATTTTATGAGCTTGTATAAACTCAGAAACTGCAAGCTCTGGCGGTGTATTTGACTGCCACTCTTAATTGCCTGGTTTCAAAACGTTTGAAAAGTTGTAAAGTCTAAATAGATAAAGGGACTGCGATGATAACTTACATTAAAAAGGATATTGTTGAGCGTACGGCAAGCAAGCTGAACATGGAAAACAAGGATGCTGCCAAGATCGTTAACGAGGTTTTTTCAACCATGCGCGAACTGATGCTCAAAGGCGATCCGGAATGCCGGATTGAAATCAGGAATTTTGGCGTATTCGAGGTTAAAAAGACTGCGGCTAAACCGAAAGCCAGAAATCCTAAAAAGCCTGATCAGGTTATTTTTATTCCACCGCGTCTTAAAACGCATTTTAAGCCTGGAAAACTATTGAAAGGCATCCTGAGAAAACCTCTCGAATAACATGGCATAACATTTAGTTATTATCACAGGGCGGATGTAAAACTACCGTCCTGTGATATTCTATTTTTGTTTCCCGCCCTGCACAGAAATATTTTACAGCCTCAATCCAAGTCCTCCAGAGAGTCCAGATAAATTGTAAGTTATGTTTTTCACAAGGCATAATTTGTTAGGAAGCCTTTTGAAAAATAGTTGAACTCGTATTATCTTAATATGATCTTGATAATAGTGTAAAAAGCCAAATTGTGAATTAAAAGACGGCTTGCATTGCAGTTCCGCCTTCGGGGGAGTGATAAAGCAAGGGCTTTTTACATATTAATCGATCTTTTTATTGTCCTGAATGATTCTGCAGAATTCAGGCAAAGAAATTCAAGTGCAACGTTAAAAATGGAAAAGTCTGGAATGTTTAATCCCGAAGCGCTTTTTACGAAATTGAATAGGGTGGACCCCGGTTTTTACACGAAAGAACTGTGCGAAGAGCTTGCTCAAAAGCTTGAATATATACAAGAGTTAAAACAGCGTCGCAACGCCGTTCTTTTAGCCCATAACTACCAACGGCCTGAAATTTTTGAGGTCGCCGATTACACCGGCGACTCGCTGGGCTTGTCGTTGCAAGCCGGCGAGGTTGAAGACGCCGGTGTAATAGTGTTTTGCGGCGTCCACTTTATGGCGGAAACGGCTAAAATAGTCAGTCCGCATAAAACCGTTATCCTGCCGAATATCCAAGCCGGCTGTTCACTTGCGGATACGGCCGATGCCGACGATGTGATCGACAGGATTCAAGAATTAAAACAAGAGCATCCCGATCTTGCCGCCGTATGCTATGTGAACACCACCGCAGCGGTCAAAGCCGAATGCGAAGCGACGTGCACTTCGTCGAATGCAGTAGAAGTCGTCAGATCTCTGCCTAACGAAGCAATCCTGTTTATTCCCGACCAGAACCTGGCGAAATATGTCGCATCCCAGGTTCCGGAAAAATTAATCATAGCCTGGGATGGTTATTGCTACGTTCACCATGAACTCCAGCCGGAGGCGATTCGGAAAATAAAGCGGCATTATCCGAATTTAAAAGTCATGGTTCACCCCGAATGCCGGGATGACGTTATCCGGGAAGCCGACGCCGTATTTTCCACTTCCGGAATGGTAAATTACGCCCGGCAGAATGAAGCCGAACAGTTTCTCGCCGTCACCGAATGCGGACTGTCGGATTTGCTGTCGATCAGCGTTCCCGACAAGCAATTTATGAGAGCCTGCAATGTATGCCGGTTTATGAAAATGATAACGGTCGAGAATGTAATCGAATCACTCGAGAGAATGAGACCGCAGATAACATTGCCGGAAGAGGTCCGCGTTCGAGCCGAGCAGGCGATCAGAAAAATGTTCGAATTGACGACGCCCGATAAAATGCCGGCGGCTTTGAAAAGCAGCCGGGAGAAATTAGCGGTGGATTAGCGGGATTCCGGAATACGCAAAATTCTGAACGTTTGAAATCGGTGTGATAAAGTCTGTCTATACGGAAATTATTCATGAAGCAAGCTTCGCCATGCAGCATGAAAAAGCCGGATTAATATCCTTGAGTGCGCGCTTCAGCGCGTAATTGGCGCTCGGTGCGCACTGAAGCGTCCACTCAAGGAAAGATTTCCCGGATTCGCTGAAACCGGACTGCTTAGATTCTATTTTACAAGGAACAACGAAGGAAAGACCTATAAACAAGCGGCAGTAAAATAAAATAATTATGCGCCTGAACTATAGAGATTATTCGAAAAATACCTATTATTTACTATATTACTTGGTCGTATATTTTTGTGAAGTCAACCAAAAAGAGGTCTAATTGATTACTTTAAATGGAACAAACCTTAAAATAGAAGATGTGGTAAAAGTCGCGCGCGATATGGATAAAGTTGAAGTCCATTCAGACGCCTGGGCTCGAATAGTAAAATGCCGCGCGTTTTTACAGAAAAACATCGAATCCAACACGATCATGTACGGCGTTAACACCGGCATCGGCGAACTTGCCGAGGTCGTTTTAACTCCCGAGCAGGTAAAAGAATTCCAGAAATACCTGATTTACAGCCATGCTGCAGGCTACGGCGATCCTATCGACGAGGACAGCGTCCGAGCCGCCATACTTTCGCGGATCAATGTGCATTGTCATGGCAAATCCGGCATGAGACCGGTTGTGACTCAGACGATGATCGATATGCTCAATAAAGGCGTGACGCCCGTTATGTGCAAGCGCGGATCGGTGAGCGCCTGCGGCGATTTGTCGCCAATGGCGCAGATGGCGATGGTATTGATTGGAGAAGGCGAGGCGTTTTACCAGGGCGAACGTCTTCCCGCCGCTGAAGCGATGAACCGCGCCGGAGTCGAAATCATCGAATTTAAAGAGCGCGACGGCTTGGCGGCTATCAACGGTTCGAATGTGATCGCCGGCATGTCCGCCTTGAATTGGTTTGAGATTAACCGCTGGCTGAAAATGCAGGATATTGCGGCTGCAATGACGTTCGAAGCCTTAAACGCCAATATGATTTCCATGGATCACCGCCTTCACCAGGTGCGCGGCTATAAGGGCGCAATGGCTTCCGCGGCAAATATTCGCAAAATTACCGCAGACTCGGAAATGCTGAAACGAGGCGGGAAAAAAGTGCAGGACGCTTACGCCTTGAGATCGACGCCTCAGGTAGCCGGTTCGGCAAAGGATACGATGGTTTTCGCCCGAGACATGATCGAAACCGAACTCAACGGAGTTGGCGATAACCCGATCTTTTTCCCGGATGAAGAGGTTGTGTTGGCGGGAGCGAATTTCCAGGGAACGCCGATAGCTTTCCCGCTGGAGTTTATGGGAATCGCTGCGACCACTGTTTCAGCTCTTTCCGAAAGAAGGCTTAACCGTCTGTTGAACGTCAATTTAAGCGCCGGTCTGCCGGCGTATCTGACAAAAGGCGCCGGAATGTTTTCCGGACTGATGCTCTCCCAATACACCGCCGGTCAAATGGTAAATGAGAACCGCGTGCTGTGCAATCCCGCTGCAACCGGCTCGATACCGGCGGCTGCGGATCAGGAAGATTTCGTCTCGATGGGAATGACGTCGGCTCTTAAGCTGCGCCAGATTATCGATAATTGTTACGCGATCCTCGGCGTCGAACTGATCGCCGCGGCGCAGGCGTTCGATTTCCGCGAAGGAAAACCGGGGAAAGGATCGCAAGCGGCGTATGACGTCATCAGAAGTTACGTTGAACATTTAGATGAAGACCGCCCGCTTTATAACGATCATAATCGAATGGCGGAGGCGGTTCGTTCCGGCGAAATCCTTAGAGCGGTGGAAAATTTAGTGGGCGAGTTGGAATAAGGGAAAACCTTCCCCTGAACTCCCGATCAAAACTATTATTTCCCACGTTGGAGTACACGCTTCAGCGTGCAATGAACCGCACTCTATATGTAAGCGGCGATGCATTGCACGCTGAAGCGCGTACTCCAACGTTACTGCCGTTAGACTATTATAATTTTTCCGCCACCGATTTAGCCTGCGTGAACAGCAGCAGATAATCTCTGCCTCCCGCTTTGGAATCTGTGCCGGACATATTGAACCCGCCGAAGGGCTGAACGCCTACCAAAGCGCCGGTGCATTTGCGGTTTAGATAGAGATTTCCACAATGCAGCTCACTCCTGCCATGTTCTAATCTTGACCGGTCATGGCTGTAAAGCGCGCCGGTTAATCCGTATTCGGTCGAATTGGCGATTTGAACTCCCTCCTCGAAGTCCTGGCATTTAATACACGCCAAAACCGGTCCGAATATTTCTTCCTGGGCGATGCGGGCGTTGGGATCTATGCCGGTGAAAACGGTCGGTTCGATAAACCAGCCGCCTTCCGGTCCTGGTTCGCCGCCTATAACGCATTTTCCCTCTTTCTTACCGGTTTCGATATAGCCCAGTATCTTCTCGTAAGCCGGCATGTCGATTACGGCGCCCATGCCTTTAACCATGTGATCAGGCGGTTCGACGATAATTTTTTTTGTAAGGTCGACGATCTTCTCGACCATTGCATCATAAACGTCCTGATGGATGATGGCTCGGCTGCAGGCGGAACATTTCTGCCCCTGAAATCCGAAAGCGGCGGTTACGATTCCCTGAGCGGCTTCGTCGAGATCAGCGGTTTCATCGACTAAAATAAAGTCCTTGCCGCCCATCTCAAGGATGGTTCGCTTAATCCAGATTTGCCCTTCGTTCAGTTTCGCGGCGCGTTCATTGATGCGCAGCCCGACTTCTTTCGATCCGGTAAAAGCGATCAGCCGGGTTTTGGGATGATCGACGATCGTGTCGCCGATCGCGCCTCCGGGACCGGGCAGGAAATTAAGAACGCCTTTGGGGAGTCTGAGTTCTTCTAAGATTTCAAAGAACTTCCAGGCGATCGCCGGCGCGGTCGAAGCCGGTTTTAAAACAACGGCATTTCCTGCGACTATCGCCGCCGTAGTCATTCCGACCATAATAGCTCCGGGGAAGTTCCATGGCGGGATTACGGCGGCGACCCCAAGCGGAATGTAATAGAGCTCGTTTTCTTCGCCGGGGTATGGCGCAACCGGCTGAGGACCGCCAAGACGCATCATCTCACGGGCGTAGAATTCGAGAAAATCTATAGCCTCGGCGACGTCTGCGTCCGCTTCAGCCCAGTTCTTGGACACCTCGAACACTTGCCAGGCAGCAAATTCAAATTTACGCTTACGCAGGATCGCTGCGGCTTTCAACAGGTAGCGCGCCCGTTCGCGAGGATCGACTCTGCGCCACTCCTCGAAAGCGTTCGACGCCACTTCGATAGCGTCCAGCGCCATTTCCTTCGTGCCTTTGGTAAATTCGCCGACAACTTCGTCGGTGCGCGCCGGATTGTAAGATTTGAACGAATCGCCCAACAAATGGCGTTCGCCGTTTATCACAATTGGATAACGCTGACCTAATTCACCTCTGACCTTTTCAACCGCAGCGTCCATAGCTCTGCGATTTTCCTGAATTGTAAAATCGGTAAACGGTTCGTTTCGAAATTCTGGTAACATTTTTACCTCATCTATGTGTAGTTTTAACGAAAACTTGAATAAATTTTCCCTAAAAAAGTTTAAATAGAAAATTATAAATTTTCTATTCAGAATTCAATAGCCTAAGCGATGTAATATCGCATCGGTATAAAAGACAATCCGGAAATTATTCATGAAGCGAGCTTCGCCACGTAACATGAAAATAGACTCATTTTCCGACGTAAGTCGCAACCCCCCTGTATCCCCCCTTCAGATAGAAGGGGGGAGATTACGCGGTCTATTTTCCCAGTAATTGCTCATGAAGCGAGCTTCGCCACGTAACATGAA
>CAZWOY010000182.1:0-7622 GCA_964635255.1 uncultured bacterium | reverse complement strand
ACCTCATATTGTTAAGTATGCATTCCCACGCCGGAGCGTGGGAACGAGTTATGGTTTATACGCATCAAGGCGTATGTACACTTTTTCATGCACGTAATAATAATCGAACGCAGCCGTCCTAAAAATCTTGACTTCTTCCGGCAGATTCTGAGAACGCGAAAATCTGCCGGAAGAATAGAAAACAGTCTATCTGAACTGTTTTCGTTTAGCTTTCGCTGCTAAGCCTGCTTGACATTCTTATATTTTATCTTGTCCAATGCATTCCGGGTATCGATAACCAAATCGCACTTTTCAGCAAACTGCCTGTGATCTATGAGTTTATGGTTGGTGGCTATTACAGCCAATTGAAAATTATCTATTTCACTTATATCGATCGATTTCTTGCCTGCTAACTCTGGATGCTCTCTTGTTTTAGGAATAACCGGAATATGCGGATCATAATAGGAAACTTCAGCCCCCCTTTTCTCGAACAGTTCCCATAGCTTTAAAGACGGACTTTCCCGCATATCATCGACGTTTGGTTTGTACGCCATGCCTACGATAAGAACTTTCGATCCTTTCAAGGGTTTGGCGATTTCATTCATTTCCTCCATTGCGCGCATGACCACGTAATCGGGCATCAAGGCGTTAATCTCGCCGGCGAGTTCAATAAATCTCGTATTAATGCCGTATTCTATCGCTTTCCAGGTCAGATAAAATGGATCGATTGGAATGCAGTGACCTCCCAGACCCGGACCCGGGTAGAATGGCATAAATCCAAAGGGCTTGGATTTCGCAGCGTCGATCACTTCCCAGATATCGATATTCATTCTGTGAAAAATCATTTTCAGTTCATTGACTAAGGCAATGTTAACCGCTCTGAAAATATTCTCCAATAGCTTTGTAGCTTCCGCAGCGGCGCAACTGGAAACCGGGATAGTTCTGACTACGATTTCTCCGTACAGATTGGTTGCAGCTCGCAATCCATCGCGGGTTAAACCGCCGACTACTTTCGGGATTGTCGAAGTGTTGAAATTAGGATTGTTTGGGTCTTCACGCTCCGGTGAAAATGCGATCCAGAAATCCTCTCCCGCCATAAGTCCCGATCCTTCCTCGAGAATAGGTTTAAGCAATTGTTCAGTTGTCCCGGGATAAGTCGTGGACTCAAGAGTAATTAACTGGTTTTCTTTTATATATGGCGCAATATGTTTCGCGGTGGAAACAATAAACGACATATCCGGTTCCCGATGACCTGTTAATGGAGTTGGTACGCAGATTAAGATCGCATCAACCTCAGAAACTTTTGTAAAGTCGGAGGTCGCAGTGAAACACTCGCTATCGACCGCCTTTTTTATTCGATCAGATGGTATATGCTGTATATAAGATTTGCCTCCAAGCAATAATCCTATTTTTTCATCATCTATGTCAAAACCGACCACCTGAAACTTCTTTTCACAAAATTCCAAGCCTAAAGGCAATCCCACATATCCCAAACCGATAATTCCGATTTTTGTATTCTTATTCTTTATCGAATCTAAGAACGCTGAAATATCAGCCATCGCTTGTTTCTCTCCTCTCGTTAAAAAATTAAATTGTAATTTTCATGCGCGAAATGGAATTTTACGCATAAAAACAGAAAAAAAATAGGCAACAATAACAGGTGTTTAACCTATTCCATAAATAAACGCCACTAACAATCGCCCGATCTGATCAAGGCTTTCCGGGGAACATTTGTCCGGCGTATCTTCGACAGTATGCCAATATGGATAATCGAAATCAATCAGATCGACCGCCTTAATGCCCACGTTTTGCAGTCTTACATGATCGTCTTCCACAGCAGGTCCTAAGCGGTTCCTAAAAGCCTCTAATTCAAGCCTTTCAGCCAGTTCCCAAAGATACCCCTGCAAGCCCGGCGCATTTTGCTGGGAAAAATATTCGATTAATACTTCGAGATCAGCGTCGCCGATCATATCCAGCAGAATCGCTTCGGTTGGAATATCGGGAACCGGATTTTCCGCCCAATACTTAGAACCCAGGGCAAACTCTTCCCCATGGGATGAACGTCCCATATCCTCGCCGTCGAAGAAAATAATTATTATCGGACGAGGCGGAGGATGTTCTGAAAAAATATACGCCATTTCTAACAAAACCGCTGCGCCCGAAGCGCCGTCGTTTGCTCCGAGGATCGGAATTTTTCTATTTTCTTCATCTGGATCCAAATCCGCGTAGGCCCGAGTATCCCAATGCGCGCACAGAAGCAATGGCTGTCCGCCGCCGCCATCGAATTCACCGATTATATTTGTTAATTTATGAGTTTTGCCGGTTATCGCTTCGACCGCTTCGAAACGTTGCAGAAAAACATTTTGGCAATACTCGTCAAGTTTGTAACGAAGCCATTCGAGACATTCAAGATATCCTTCCGAAGAAGGATTGCGAGGTCCGAATGAACATTGATGTTCTAAATACTCAAAAGCGCGTTCGGAGTTAAATTCAGGCATTTGCGCAGGACTCAGCGTTATACTTGCCAATAATAATAAGATAATTATAAAGACAGTTCTTGCCATAATATTCAATTTTTATTTAATTCATCCAAACGTTTCTGTGCCGCGACGCCGTAGTTGGACGCCGCGCCTGCCTGCTGGATTATCTGCCGGTACATGCGCGCAGCTCCTTCCGAATCGCCGAGTTTTTCATAGCACATTCCAGCGCGATAAACCGCCGTAATTCCCCAATCAAGCTTTGTCTTTCTGCCTAATATAGGAACCTTCAGATATTCAAGCAGCGCTGTTTGAAAATCGGATTTATTTTCATACGCTTCTCCGATATAAAATTGAATTTCAGCCTCTCTTTCAGCATCTGCAAAAGGAAGCAGTGGGCGGTACTGTTGTATAGCCTGGTCATATTCGCCCAATTGCAGATAAAGCTGTGCAATATCCATCTTTCTATCGATTGCGTCAGGAGCTCTTGGAAATCTCTGTAAATACTCTCGATTAAGCATTATCGCCGCATCCAGAAAATTCAAATTCTTATACAATCCTGAGAGCTTAACAAAGACGTCAAGCCAAAGTTCTCTTCCCGCAGCGTCATTCCAAACTTCTTTCAATTTGCTAACCGCTTCGCTATAGTTTTCAAGCTTCATTTGCGACAAGCCGATCGAATATTTCGCGTTTACTCTTAATTCACTGTCTATCCTGTTTTCGAGAAACTTGTTCAATACTGCGACGCCTTGCTCATATTTATTCTGTAAAATATACGATTGTCCTAATGAAAACTCCGCATCATCAGCCCACTCGGAGAAAGGATACTTATCGACAATTCTTTCATATTGATCTCGCGCATCTTCAAATTGTCTGGATCGATCGAGAGATTTGCCTTTTTCCAGATAAAAAAGCGCTTTTATTTCATCCAAATCACGATCTTCAAAAGTCTTATAAATCGTTTTTGCCGATCGCAGCGCTTCGTCAAGTTTATTTTGACGGTATAGACAAACGGCGGCTTGTACCGAAAAGAAAAACATACTATCGGAATTCGTCGTACGATCGATCAGTTTTTGAAATCCGATAAAAGCGGTCTCAAAATTACCAGCCAACATCTCCAGCCGCGGCGTTAAATGCTCCCCTGCCGTTAAATGTTTTGAATAGGGAAATCTTGTCTCTAAAGTATCAAGGTAAGCTAAGGCTGCGCTGTACATTCCTCTGTAAGCGTTAATTTTTGCAAGATATAAAAGAGAAGCCGGCGCATATTCACTTTCGGGCGATAGATTTAATAGCAATCGAAATTCGCTCGCCGCAATCTCGATACTGTCTGATTGGAAATATGCCCAACCGCGTTGAAACAGCATCTTTTCATTTGGAATCTCAAAAATATCCAGATCCGGTTTGCCCCAATTAATATATTCTCTTGCCGTCTCATCCGCTTGAAGCGCTTCTAAAGGACGGTTCAGCAGGCTGTAAATTTCACTTGAAAGCAGATATACTTCTGGTTGAATTATATTGTACGGATACTCTGAAATGTATCGGTTAAGCAGATTCAACCTTTTCCCGGGATTTAGTTCGCCGCGTTGCATCAACCACCATAAAAAATTTGCTGCAGTCAAACTGGTTTGTGATTGGTCGATTAATTCAATGCCCCTGTCAAAAAGCGAATCCAGATAGGCGCTAAAAAGAGTATCCGTATCATTAGAGTTATATGTCGTATCATTGATGACATTAAGGCAGCTGAGTCGGATTTTTGAAAGCTCCACTGACAAAACGGTCTCCGGATCATCAGTATGTTCCGGTATAGTTTCTAGATAGTCAATTGAATTGCTAATCTCCGCCGTTTCGCATTTCCAGATTTTCTCCACTGTTTCAATGTATTTTAAAATCCAAAGCGGCGATATTCTTTCCAATCCGTATTTTTCAAAGGCTGATTTTGCGGATTCCAGCCATCTTTCGATATATTCAGCGCCGGCGTCATTCCTTCTTAAATTGACCATGGACAACTTTGTCCGCAATTCCAAAGCATCATCGGATAAAAAAGATAACTCTTCCAGTCTTGCCGCTTTATAAGCCGTACTGTCATGGTAGATCCGCATCGCGAGAGTGTCATTTTCATTTATTGCTTTCCAATACAGGCGAAGATAAGCTATTCCTGTCTTATATAGCGCATTCAGATAGACTTCGTCTTTAAATAGAGTATCTTGCAGAATCGCCTCATATTGATCGATTGCTTTGACCTGGTCCTTAAAATCTTCCAGATAGAAATCGCCCCAGTTTAACGCCCATATAGTTCTGTCAACTGTGTTGGGAGACCTCGAGGATAATTCCGCCATTTTCTCAAACAAGTCAGGAGATCGCAAATGACAGGTTCTTATGAAGTTCAAAGCGACCTTAGCGGAATCGCGATATTGTGAAGCGGGATAGATTTCAATAAATTCTTCATACATGTCAACTGCTTTCGGATAATATTCTGCTTTTTCATACGATTTTGCCTTATAAAATCGAATGTCGTCGCTTAAAAAATTATCATAATCCTGATCGTATATCGCCGCCAGTTTGGAAACATTACTCAGAGAATCTATAGGTAAAAATTCAAGATAGAGCAATATTAACTCTAAATACGATCTATAATGCAATTCACTAAGAGGTTTGCCATTAATAATTTTCCACCATAAATTTTTAGATTCTCTATACTTATTAAGATATTGCGCCACTTGCGCTGCGCGCGCCAGAGATTTTCGAGCAATGGCGTCTTTAGAACTTGTTAACTCCTTATATATCTTATAAGCTTGCGCCAGGTCTCCGCTTTTCTCAGAGCTCCATGCAGCTTTCAGTTTCGCTATCGGATCGGATGATTTTTGGTAAAACTCATACGCTTTTTTATAATCGGCTTTCAAGTAATAAGAATCGCCCGTTTTTAAAGCGGCTATGGCGTAAAACTCATTATCGTCCTTTAAAAGCGGTTGAGTTGAGATCAACGCTTCATCGGGCAAACCCCTGAAATTTAGTAAATCAGCAAGATTGATCGCCGCTTGTTGCGATGCAATACATTTCGATTTACATTCCAGCGCTTTAAGCAAGACGTCGATCGCACTATCGTATTCCTGCGTTGTCCTGAAAATCGAACCTAACAACAAATTTGCTTCAGCCGCTAAACTATCGACACTGGTTCGGGATGCGACTCGATCTAAATAATTCCGCGCCAAATACAATTGACTGCGATTTTTCAGTACTCGCGCTTTCATGATTCGCGCTGCATCTGCAGCCTCGGAATGGGCGTATTTATCGATAATTTTATCGGCAATCGCAAGCGCACTTGAAGTGTCTTCACTCGCAAGATAGACCTGCATTGCTCTACTTAGGTTTTTAGTTGCGAGAGGAGATTCCGGATAAAACTTAAAAACACGTTCATAAGCTTGAGCCGCTTCTTTACTCCTTCCCAGCGAATCGAGCGCAACTCCGACTTTCTCCATGGATTCCGGCGCTAAAGGCGATTGCGTGAAAACAATGGCAATTCGGAGAAACGCCGCGCGCGCTTTATCGAACTGTTTTGTTTTTAGATAGGACTCGCCAAGCAGGAATTGCGCCTCATCCGCCAATTCGAAACCGGGATTGTCACGCAGAACTCGTTCAAGCTGCTCCGCGGCTAAGTCGAAGTATCCTTCATCGAACAATTTGCGGGCGTACAGATACTCATTTTGATCTTGATCGACCGCACCGGCAAAATGTCCAAGAAGAAATAATAAGAAAAATATTAATCTAATCGAAATGGCTCTGTTTGGAATCATTAATCGAGTTAAAACTAACTAACTATCAACGAGTTAATATATAAAATAGGAGCCTTATCTGAAATAGAATTTGAGATATTAAGGCGACCGGCGCCTAAACAATCGATAAAAAGGGTTGGATTAATCAGAAAGTAAAACCAAAAGTCCATTCGAGCGTGTAATAAATTCCCACTATGAGGAACACAATACCCGTAATCCTCCGCGCCCAAAACTCAAATTGCTTGAGTTTGTCGTATGTTTTGCCAACAGTTTTAACGCCAAACGCTATCAGAACCGCGAATACAATCACCGGCAATGCCGTGCCAATGCCGTAAACGAGTGGATATGCAATCGTCGATCCAAATCCGACAGCCAAAGGAATGAGGCTGCCGAAAAAGAGCGCGGCTGAGACTGGGCAAAAAGATAATGCAAACAGGATCCCGATTATTCCAGCGCCCCAGATTCCATGCTTTTCCGCTATAGCCTGCACTCGATTAGAATCTGCTAAGCCCGGAATAACCAGTTTGACGACGCCTAAAAGCGCTATTCCAACCAAAATCAAAAGCGGTCCCAGGAATTTATTCATGGACTCCTGAAGAAAGGTTGAAATTCCCGGGATGGATAAAATACCGGCAACGGCAATTATGCCTACTCCAAGATAAGCCAGCATCCTCCCCAGCGTGTAAAATAATCCGGAAGTAAGAACCAATCTGGAACTATCGACTTGTTTGCCGATAAAGGATATAGCCGCGATATTAGTCGCTAACGAGCAGGGACTGATCGACGTCAGTATGCCCAACCATAGTGCAGTTCCCAATCCCAGCAAAATAGACTATCCCTCTTTCAGATAGGCTTCGACTTCTCTTCGAATATATTCGTAGTAAGCATCCTTATCCCACGAGAATGTCCAGACATCCTTCAGGTTCTTCCACCGAAGAACCTTGTCTCCCTGCATATCGACCAAGACAACCGATTGTGTATAGAGTTCAAACTCATCCTTGAAATGAGCAAATTTGGGATTGGCATAATTCCGTTTTAGCCATTCGATACGACCACTTTCAAGCAGCTCGCCATAATATGTCCGGATCGCATCATAGGCATAAGCCTCAATAGTTCGACAACTCATACAGCGCTTCCTTCCATGAAAGAAATAAACCAGAAGCTTACGATCGATGGAATCTGCAGAAGCAATATCATCAGGCGCGATTGCTTCATCACTGGTATTGATTTCGGTCGAGACATTCTTATCTGGTTGTGTGATTCCAGTACAAGGATAGAGAATGATCAGTGAAAATACTGTCAGGATTCCTCCTATCACTTTAAACGGCATCAGCTAATTCCTCATGTAAATAACTTAAGTTTTGCACATTGCTGAAAGGATTGCCAGTAGTGGCGC
>CAZWOY010000181.1:4954-7673 GCA_964635255.1 uncultured bacterium | reverse complement strand
CAAATCCTTCGTAACCGCCCGCAACCCACGCTTGCAGACGAGGGCGTCTGCAAGCTCTCTTTTCAAGCAAGAAATTCCTGCCTTTGCAAGAAAGCCTGTAATTTCTACACTTTCATACTTTCGCACTTTCGCACTTTCACACTTTCGCACTACCTATTCCACCTCCCAAATAATTTCCTCATTCATATTCCCTTCAATCGGCAAAAACCAATCCGCATTCGCCGTTCCGCCACTTGCCGCCCAGTCGTTGAAATGGATGTAGCCTGCGTTTACCGCCTCGCCTTCTTCGACTTGACTCCAGTTCGACGGCAGTATCAACGCCCAGGGGAGGTTGGCGTCCGATTTGTAGAAAACGCCTGTTTCAAAATTGCTGCGATCGCGGTTCTGCCCAAACAGATCCTGACCGGCTAAGCTGGTCGGTCTGTAATTGACGGGATGCACTTCGACCACGCGCCGGCTATCGACGATTATGAACGGATTAAACGGCGGCGATCCCAGTTGGTTTATCGGAATCGGACTTGTAAACGTTCCTTCGATGACAACCGGATCGGACTCCACCAGCGGGCTCCCCGGTTCGGTGTTGACAAAGCTGTTTTCGCCCGCCGGCTGAACGACGCTCAGCGCGTCGTCGAAGACTATCACTGTCGCCGAAGCCTGACCGTTTTCGAGCCCGTTGCCGCCAAGGCTGATGTAACCTGCGCTAAGCCTCGATCCCGATACATCGCTAACCTGACCGGATTCCAGCGGCATTTGAAAACCGAAACCGTTATGTTTGCCCGAACCGGCGGCTTGAATTCCAAATCGGGCGTTGAAAGAATGAACCGCGCCATTGGCGTTAGCCGCCATTGCGAATCGATAGGTTATGACCAAATCGTTATAATCATAATCCTCGACGTTCGACCAGTCGTCTTCGAATGCTATCGTCCCGACCGCGTTTTGCGAAGGGAAATAAAAATCGAACGCGCGGTTAGCGTCCTGCGGGTAAACGTCGATCAGGTCATTTATATTGTCATTATCCGCATCCGGTTGATTCGCTCCCTGATTCCATACCGGCAAGTCTTCCAAATCGAACGGCGGATTGTTCCCCCAGCCGCCGATCACGACAACCATGTCGTTAAAGTCGTTATCTGCGCCCTGGTCGCGACGGTCATCCTCGAATCCTATTATGATATCGTTGGATTCCTCATCGTAGAAAAAGAGGCAATGTTTCTTTTGATTTGCATTAGCTTCGGGATTCAAAGAGCTTTGGGAAAAGATTATTTCTGCTTCTTCGGAGACCATTCTGTCCCGCCAGCCGTCCACAACAATGAAAAAGCCGATTTCGAAATCCTGATCGAAATCTTCAATAAACAGCATTTGACCGGCGCTTAAGCCGCTTTGTCCTTCATCGAATGAAGCATTTGGAAAAACAATGGTCAGATCTTCGATTTCATCGACGGAACCGGGAGGATTGCCTGCCGGATATGTGTAATATCCAAAAGCGTTGCTCCGATTGGAACTTTCATGCAGAAAATAGACCGAGAGCCGTTCCCTATCGCGGTTCAACCGCACTGTGCCGTTTTCTGGGATTAACCTGTCATTGTGCGAAGAGCCGTCGATGGATTCCGGCATTATCAAGGATAGTCTTTTCGTATAATCTGCGTTGAATGCGTCATGAGCGTCGATCAAATTCAATGGAATGCCATTGTCATTCCATGGTCCCGAATATCGGAATTTTCCCCTCGGCTCAGTTAAAAGCGAGAGAACGATAAATCCATTGCCGCTGAAAACCGGCTGTGCGCCCTCTAAAACCGTAATTTGACATTCGACTTCCTGTTGACGCGCCGGATCCCAGATCAGGAAATTCAGCGGTTCTCCGTTCCGGAATCCGTCGATTTCCTCCGTGTAGGAGTCGTCCCCCCAGACGGCGATTCCCCACGAAGTGTCATCAGGCGTTAATTCCTCAGCGCCCGCGACGATTTCATCGGGAGTTAAACATGCGAGTTCCGTTCCGGCGACTATTTCAATTCCGCTGATTCTGTGGATTAACACGGACATATTGACGTCGGTTATGATCGGATCCGGGAAATGAAACAGATCGATTCGCGGCAGGTCCGTTCCGTCTTTCGGTCCCCGGTTGTTCACCGGAGAGCCTCCGAACGAATGCGCCGCTTGATTGCCATCGATTGCGACTTCGGTTCTGTTTACGCCGCCGACCAGGTCCGTCTGCAGCCAAATCCGGTCCCAATATGCCGGAGCGTCGAATTGCATATCGAATCTGCCATTCTGCCCGGTGACGCCGCTGCAAACGAGATTTGCCGGCTGTCCGCCTTCGAATTGGGAGGCGTAGGCGTTAATCCTGATTCCCTCGACCGGATCGTTGGAAGGGCTGTTCACGGCGACGTTCAGAGCGAGCCGTCTCAGCGTTGAAAAATCGAAATCCGCCGGAATATCCAGTTCTTCAATCGGCTGCTGCTGCCCGGGATCCGGTTCCGCCGGATTATCGTCATCGTCGCAGGCGGCTAAACTCAACAGACAAAAAACCAATGCGACCGTCAGTATCGTGTATGTCTTTTTCATGTTCGCTTCTCCTTTGCGCAATCATTTTGACAACAAGCCTCGAGAGCTTGCAGACGCCCTCGTCTGCAAGTATAATTGCATATTATTACGCGCAGTCAGCTTGCAGACGCCCTCGTCAGCAAGTATAAGTGCATATTATTACGCGCAGTCAGCTTGCAGA
>CAZWOY010000181.1:1595-4854 GCA_964635255.1 uncultured bacterium | reverse complement strand
TCAGCAAGTATAAGTGCATATTATTACGCGCAGTCAGCTTGCAGACGCCCTCGTCAGCAAGTATAAGTGCATATTATTACGCGCAGTCAGCTTGCAGACGAGGGCGTCTGCAAGCTCTCCTACAACACTTCAACTCGTTCCCACGCTCCAGCGTGGGAACGAGTCTTCGATATGCAGCGAGTCTTGTTTTTCAGGACGAGACATTTAATACACATTGAGGCGTATGTACTCTTCTGATGCACATAGTGGTAATAATCACTTCATCCGCATCGACATAACTTTTCCCGAAACGTCCGCAGCTAATTTTCGCGGTAAAAACCTCGCCGACGCCTGTGCAACAGTTCCCAATGGCCCTGTCGTAACAATCCTCTTCCCCGCCATCATAGCTTCATAGCCTTGTCTGGCGACAGTCCGGGCGTCAAGCGTCCCCGGTTCATAACGGTTGGGACGATTATAGCCGGCGACTCTGCCAAATCCCGTCTTTGTCGGTCCGGGGCAGAGGCAGCTTACGCTGACTCCGGTTCCTTCCAGCTCGGAAGACAGAGCTTCGCTGAACGAAATAACATACGCCTTCGAGGCGGCATAAGCGGCAAAATAGGGCATGGAGATAAATCCGGCAATCGAACTGACGTTCAATATCCACGCCAGTCCCTTTCTCAGCAAATCCGGCAGGAACAGCGACGTCAGACGAGTCAGACTTACCATATTAACGTTCAACATATCCTTAACCCGCTCCTGATCGGCGTCCTTAAACAATCCGACCATTCCGAAACCGGCGTTGTTTATCAAAGCGTCGATTAAAACGCCGCGTTCTACGACCTGATTATAGAGCTTGTCCGGCTCTTCATGATCAGAAAGATCGCCGGGGATAACGTGAACATCGGATTTATGATGCGTTCTTATTTTTTCTGCAAGTTCATTGAGCAGATTTTCCCGCCGGGCGGTTACAACCAAGTCCCACCCCTCGGCAGCCATCAATTTGGCAAGTTCCAGTCCAATGCCCTCAGAAGCTCCCGTAATCAGAGCTGTACGTTTTTTGTTATGTGTTTGCGCCATTTTCAGCAGTCCGTGTTCTCCGAACACGGATTTCCTTTACTTTTTCCTTCCCAAAAGCCCCGGCTTCAACGAAACCGGGCTGTTTAACTTCATCAGAGATCCATCTTCCCAAAATCACCCCCCTTTCCAAGGGGGGCAGGGGGGATCCACTAAATCTTACACTCATGCGCCGGTTCTTCTTCGACAATCTCCGGCTTCTCGCCGCTTTCCGAGATAATCGCCGCCTCAGGACAAACTTGAACGCAGAGCGTACAGCCTGTGCAGGTGTCGGGGTCGATAGTTACCTTGTGCAATCCCTTATCGGTCGTCTCTTCGATGTAGGAAATCGATGGGCAGCCGATCCTGATGCAGGCTCCGCAGCCGTTGCACATATCGAGCAGAACTTTGTAAGGTTCGGGCGGTTTCTTTTCCGGATAAAGCACGCATGGCCGGTTTGTAAGCAACACAACCGGTTCTTTGATCTTATCCGCCAGCTTCAGAGCTTTAACCGTTTCATCGTAGTTATAAGCGTCGATGTTGTAAACGTGTTCGACTCCAATAGCTTTCACGAGCGTCGTCATATCGACCGCGAACGCTTCCTCGCCTTGAAGCGTATATCCGGTTCCGGGATGCTGTTGGCCTCCGGTCATGGCTGTAGCGCGATTATCCAGAATCACAAGAGTAATCGGTGATTTGTTGTATGTTGCGTCCAATAAGCCGGTAATGCCCGAATGAAGGAACGTCGAGTCGCCGATGACCGCTACTACAGGCCGCTGCGAGCCTTCTACCTGACTTACGCCGTTCGCCATGCCAATCGACGCGCCCATGCAGATGCATGCGTGCAGCGCGTTCAAAGGCTTCAAAGCGCCCAGCGTATAACAGCCGATATCGCCAAACACGTCCGCTTTCAATTTCTTCAGCGCATTGAATACGGGTCTGTGCGGGCAGCCGGGACAAAGAACCGGCGGTCTGGGCAGGACGTCCACCTGCACCGGATGATATTTGGGCTTATCGCCGTTCATCGCGCCTGCTTCGTATAATCCCTCAGCGACTATATCGGGATTAAGCTCGCCTTCTATCGGGAAGAATCGTTTGCCTTCGACTTTAACGCCCGCAGCCAGAAGTTGTTCTTCGTAAAACGGATCGAGTTCCTCAACCACCAGCACGCGCTCAACGGTTTGCGCGAAATCGGCGATAGCCTTTATCGGCATTGGATAGGACATGCCGATTTTGTATATCGGAGCGTTCGGAAGAATTTCTTTGACGTAATTGTAAGTAACGCTGCCCGTGACGATCCCGATATTGCCTTCGCCTTTTTCGACGCGGTTGAATTCGCATTTATTGCTGTATTGCGAAAGGGCGTGCAGCCTCATCTCGACTTCGTGATGCCTGCGCCGCGCGAATTGCGGAATCATAACGAACCGTTCTGCATCGCGCACAAATCCGCCGACTTCCGGAGCTTTCCACGGCTTCAGATCGACGACGCCTTTGGCGTGTGAAATCCGAGTCGTCGTTCTGACCATCACCGGCGTCGCATACTGCTCGGAAATCTCGATCGCTTTTATCGTAAAATCGTGCGCTTCAGACGAATCAGACGGTTCGAACAGCGGAATCTTCGCAAACTTAGCGATATTGCGATTGTCCTGCTCGTTTTGCGACGAATGCAGTTCGGGATCGTCGGCTGAAACGAGAACAAAGCCGCCGACCGTGCCGGTGTAGGCAAACGTCATCAACGGGTCCATCGCCACATTGACTCCGACGTGCTTCATGCAGACCATAGTCCGCGCGCCCGCTAACGCCGCTCCTATGCCCACTTCGAACGCCACCTTTTCATTGGGGCTCCACTGCGCCTTTATTCCGGGAAGCCTTGCAAACGTCTCAAGTATCTCCGTCGAGGGAGTCCCCGGGTATGCTGCGGCAAAATAAACTCCAATCTCTCTGGCGCCCAGCGCAATCGCTTCATTGCCCGAAAGGATCATCTTAAGCGGCTCTTTGATTTCGGGCAGTTTTTTGGTTTTTGCCATTTATGTTCCTATTGATTTTTACTTAACAAGGATGTACAGGATAAACAGGATATTCCCATCGGTCGTTCCCGCATGCGAGAGTTTCCAAGAGCTTGCAGACGCCCTCGTCTGCAAGCTTTCCGCGCCTTAATAACCAGCGCACATGCCTGCAGACGAGGGCGTCTGCAGGCTCTCCTCGCCTTCAGACCAGCGCACATGCT
>CAZWOY010000181.1:0-1495 GCA_964635255.1 uncultured bacterium | reverse complement strand
CCGCGCCTTCAGACCAGCGCACATACCTGCAGACGAGGGCGTCTGCAGGCTCTCCCGCACAAGAATCCTATTTGTATTCCTTCACGCCTTCCTGCTTATCGATCACCCGCCAGGCGCCTTCAGCCAGCGCCTGCAGTTCGCCCTCCCCGGGAAATACTATAAACGGCGCTATGTAAGCGACGTATTCTTTCAGCGAACTCGTCAGTTCCTGTGAATGCGCAAGTCCGCCGGTAGCTACGACGCCGTGGATGTTTCCTTTCAAAACGGAAGCCATCGCGCCGATTTCCTTGGCGATCTGGTAGATCATGCCTCTCCAAGCCAGATTTGCCTGTTTATCGCCGCTCTTTACCTTTTCGAGAACTTCACGGGCGTCCGATGTTCCGCAGTACGCCATCAGTCCGCTGTTGCGCGATAATTCGCGGATCAGGTCTTCTTTGAGGATATTACCGCTGTAACAGCGTTCGATAACCGGGCCTATCGGCAGCCCCCCGGCGCGCTCCGGCGAGTAAGGTCCCATGCCTAACAGCGCGTCGTTGACGTCGATAATTCTGCCGCCCTTGACCGGTGCGATTGAAATGCCGCCGCCAAGATGAGCGACCACAAAGCGCGAGTCCGGCACGGCAATGTCGAGTTTGACGGCTGCGCGCCGCACGACGGCTTTGATGTTCAGCGCATGGGCGCGGCTCTTCCGCTCGATCCACGGTACGCCGGACACACGCGCCAATTCCTCGAACTCATCGGTCGTAACCGGATCGACGATGTAGGCGTCCACTCCGAAGCGTTTAGCGTAGTGATCCGCCAGGATCGCTCCGAGATTGCTCGCATGATGACCGCGTTCGCCTTTGCTCAGATCGGCGATCATCTGATCGTTGACGAGATAAGTCCCGCCTTTCATCGGTTTCAGCAGTCCGCCCCGCCCAGCGGCGCCCATTATTTCAACGCCTTCCAGCAGAGGCTCGAGCGCCTGGTCAATCAATTCGCGGCGATAGTCGAACTGTTTGGGAATTTCGGAATCGAGCTTATCCGAATCATGACGAACAACCTTCTCAACAATACATTCCGCCCGTTTCCACAGCGCAAATTTGGTCGAGGTCGATCCGGGATTAAGAACGATAACCGCTTGTTTATCTGAACTCATGAAATTATCTAAAGTTGGATTTTACTCACTCTTGCACGCCTGTTTAAGGCATAGCAAAATTCATGCAAATTATGAAAACTTAAAATATAAGAACTATTTCACAAGCTTTCAATGGATTTCCGATATGAGTTGGAACGGGGAGGCAAATATACTGTCGAATGGGCAGGATTGAGTTCAATTTCAAGTGCATCAAACCATTTGGGGCGTTATTTTCATGCTGTGAAATGAAACTCGCTTTTTGAGCATTTAACTGGTAAAATAGAACCTCGGAATAATCACATTGAGTGCGCGCTTCAGCGCGCATGAGGCGTCCAGTACGCGCTGAAGCGCGCACTCAATTGGTAGGGCAGGCGTCCC
>CAZWOY010000180.1:0-7674 GCA_964635255.1 uncultured bacterium | reverse complement strand
TGCGCGCTTCAGCGCGTACCAGGCGCCTCATGCGCGCTGAAGCGCGCACTCAATGGGATTAAACCGGCTGTTTTCATGTTCCGTGGCGAAGCGCGCTTCAGCGCGTAAATTCCGAAATCGATTCTCACTTTCCCTTAGCTTTCTTCGATCCGTGCAGTCTTGACCACTCGTCATACTTATAAGCGTTTACCCATAAGTACTCGAACAGCGCAAAAAAACCGTTAACGGTCGTTGTTTGTTTAATAATGGAAATTGACAATTCGCCGGTATTCGCAAACAATCCTTCATCCGCAAGCAATAAAGTCTCTCTGTCGAATATCATCAGCTTTAGAGGCAGCTTGTACGTAATCCGAAAATCTTCGTTTTTTAAAGACTCGTATTGGCTTCTTTCGTAAGCTAATTTCAAAGATTCTTCATCGGAATCGTAAATAAACTGGGACTTGCCTCCGCGCTTAATAAATCCAATATAAGCTCGGTACTGTTCGCGAGACATCGATTTATTGTAAAACGCATAAGGCGGCCGGTTTAAACACAGAAATTCTTTCGAAGCCGATCCGATCACTTTAAGAAAATGGGTATGGATGTTTTCATTGCCGTGAATGATCTCGAGATACTCGAAAGGCTTAATCGGATGCTCGTTGTTTTCAAAAAGCTCCTCAATTTTCTTTCGCGATCGCAGCGAATTGTCGAGTCTTTTCGCAAGATTCTGAAACGGCGTATCCAACGCAATCTTCGGATCTATTATTTCAAAGAGCCGTTTGTGACCTTCGCGCCTTTCGATAAATAATCCCTGGCGCACCAGATTGTTCAAGGTCTCGTAGATCTTGCTCTGCGGCACGTCCGAAAGCCGTTGAAGTTCCGATGAATTAGCGGTTCGCTTTCGCAGCAAAGCCAAATAGACTTTAGCTTCGCGATCGCTCAATCCAAGGTCTGTCAGACAATTATGAATGGTCTGTCTGTTGTCTTGCATCCGGTTAAAATTATTTGCCAACCTCAATATTACCACCGGGGGGTAATATTACTTTCTAAAAATCCAATATAGAGGATTAAAAAGCAATTGTCAAGGCTTTTATTGAGATAAATAGAAAAAGTTCTTTTATTACTAAGTGCAGTAAAAAGTGTCATTGCGAGTCTGCCTTTAGCAGACTAAGCAATCTCCTAATATCTTGATAATGCTTGATATTGATTAATATCCGCATTCTATCAGATTCCTGGAGATGGCAACTATTTTATGCGGGTAGTAATATGAATTTAAAAAACCATTTGGCTGCAAATTGGAAAAATATTTGGTTACAAAATAGGATTGCCATACATATTTACTCATACCATTTAATTCTTAGAATGATTCGTATTATATCCAAAGCCAAAATATTTTAGGAATGCAAAACATGAAAAACTTGAAACTTTCATTAAAAATATTCGCATTTTCACTTCTTGTAGTAATTCTTGTAAATCCTGGATTCGCTTTTCAACGCAAAGCCTTAGTCAATGAAATGCACAGTCAATCGATAGAGTTCGACGTCGAAAATGCAAGCTGGCACGGTTTAGAGCGCGACGATTTTATCCTGATAGCCTGGCTGCAAGACAGCGAGTCGAAAGAAATATATCAAGCGGAAAACAAGTATTTCGATCCGATGAGCATAGCATCAAGCGAGTCGGCGCAGCCGTCAAAATTCCAGCTTCAACCAGCGTATCCCAATCCCTTCAACTCAAGCGCCATAATTCCGTTTCGGTTAGCTCAGAACCAAACAGTGAAGTACGAGCTTTTCGATCTATCCGGCAGAGCGATCGCCTCCGAGAACCTCGGCTTAACGCAGGCAGGCTCGCACAACATCAGTTTCGACGCCATGAACCTGAAGTTGAACGAAGGAGCGTATTTTATAAAAATCACAGCCGGGAGCAATTCACAAATCAGAAAAGTGTTTTATTTGAAATGATCAAGGGATCAAAGAATCAAGGGATCAAGGATGTCAAGGATTCAAATATATAAAAGATCAACTTCCTAACTTGTAAACTTGCAAACTTGCAAACTTGACCCCTTGACCCCTTGATCCCTTCTCTATTTCCCACACCAGAGCCCGATATTATTCCCCGACAGATCGCGGAACAGGGCGTAAAATCCGTTATTTCCGCCAATCTCGGTTTTCTCGCGGATAATTGTGCCGCCGTGCTGTTTGACTTTGTTCAGCATATCCGGGATGCTTTCAACCTTGATGTAGAACGTGGCAGCCGGATTGGTTACCGGAGCGCCGGCGGTTGTGAAGCCTCCGGTCATGCCTTGCGCGTCCTTCCAGAACAGATAGCCCGCGTCATGGGGCGAAGTTGTCCATCCAAACAGGTCGCCGTAAAACTTTGCCGTCTCGTCAAGATCCCGCGCAAACAGTTCCAAATGACAGACAGCGCCTTGCGGTATAGCCATGAGCTTTTTCCTCCAGAAAGTTTTAATGAATTTCTATTTCTAAATTAAATAATAATATTGCGAGTTGTCAAGGACTGTTAATCAGATTAAATTACCCTCGATTCCGGATTAAACTAAACTAAAAGGTGGAAAAAAGTGACGAAAACAGTAAACCTCGCTATTTTAAAAGCCTGCTTCATCATGATTCTGCTTCTTGGTTGTTCGCTGCCGGTATCAGCAGGCGGCGACCTGAAAGAAAATCCTGTGCGGTTCGCCATTATCGGCGATCGAACCGGCGGTCATACCGAAGGGGTTTACGGCGAATGTCTGGCGGAAATCAGCCGGCTCAGACCTGAATTTATTTTTACCGTTGGAGACGCCATTGAAGGATACAGCGAAGATTCCGGTCAGGTGCGAAAGGAATGGCAAGAATACAAGAAATTGATTGAAGCGATTGAATGCCCGATATATCACACTCCCGCGAACCATGATATATCTTTTGATTCGATGGAGCCGCTGTATGAGGAATTCATCGGCGATCCCGTTTATTCTTTCAATCATCGGGACGTCCATTTTTCAATTCTCGACAACAGCCGCTTCGACAGCCCCGAACAATGGCCTGCAGAGCAATTAGAGTGGTTGAAAAAGGATCTGAAAAAACACCGGAAAGCCGAATATCGAATCGTCTTTTTCCATAAACCATTCTGGTTCAACACTTTAGGCAGCGGCAAGCCGGATCCGCTCCACGAGATTTTCAAGGAATACAAGGTTGACGCCGTCTTCACCGGTCATTTCCACCGCTATTTTTCCGGAATTTACGATGGAATTAAATACGCCAGCATCGGCAGCTCCGGCGGCGGCAGCCAGCCCGATCCCACCGGCGTGCAGTATCACTACGCCTGGGTAACCGTCGATGAGCAAGGCGTCCAGGTCGCTCCAATAAAAAAGGAATCTGTCTTGGAATGGGACCACATGACCGTCGATGACTGGCACAAAGTGAACGATATCTGGGCGGACGCGGTCAGGGTAAATAATTCGATGCTAATCGACGACAGCTTTACGCTTATCGATTCCCTGGTCGCTATCGAAGTGTATAATCCCAACAAAGACCACGATCTCAAAAAAACATTGGCTTGGAAGATCCCCGAAGGCTGGCGGATCGAACCTTCCGAAATCGAAGTGAACTTGAAACCTGAAACCAAATCCGTATTCCAATTTAGCGTGCGTCATGAAGGCGCGGTTAAAGAATTGCCGGTGTCGAAGATTGAAATACCTTATGAGGAAGGCAAAAAGCTCGAGGTTCAAAAGCAATTTTTCTTGACGAGGAAAGCTGCGGCGCGCTTAATCGATCAACCGCCCGTTATCGACGGTTTTGCGCGCGAGGACGGCTGGGGCGAACCGGTAAAGACGTTTTTCGATTCGAGAGGCGGCGCCGCCAAGACCGATCCGGTCGAGATCTATTTCGCGCACGACGCGCAAAATCTATATATCGCCGCCAAGTGCTTCGAGTCGGAAATGGATAAAATTGCAGCCGCCTCCGCAGACCGGGACGGAGCCGTTTACCGCGACGATTGCATCGGATTTTTCTTCCAGCCGGACCGAGACTTCCGCAAAGTTTACCAAATCTATTTCAATCCCATCGGCGCGGTGTTCGACCAGTCCATCACATTCAAAGAGGATGGACAATTCGAGACCAACATCGACTGGAACGGAAACTACACGGTCAAAGCCGGCCGTAATTCAGACTATTGGCGCATCGAAGTGCAAATCCCGAAGAGTGAACTTGATCTAACGGGTCAAAGCGCCAAGGAATGGGGCGTAAACTTCCGCCGCAAACAACCCCGCTTAGGCGCAGCCGACTGGCTGACCCCGATTTCCTATGATCCGGATACGTTTGGAACGCTGGTATTTGAATAGGAACGCCGACCTTTGACAACACAGGGCGGGATCTTATTCCGCCCTGTGTTGTACAGTTGATACTGTGGGCGGTGAACTGCAAAACGCTAAAGCGTCTCGGTATGTCAAAAACCATCGATCTATATTGACAAATCGGAGATATTGGGTTAATTTACTTGTGTTGCGTTAATTGTAAAGACGGGAGAACGTAAGTGGTTTATCAATTGTAAGGAGGGCAGGATTTGTGAGAGAACAACATGGCTGGTAACTTAAAAAATGTTCTTGGTGAAAGAGGTGAGCATCTGGTTTTTCTTTGTTTATCTTCTTATGTGAATGAAGAATTTGCCGAACCTCTGTTTCAACCCGGTTTCCTTGGAGATAAATGGCCCATAATCGACTATTTTGTCGAATTGAATTCTGTTCAAGGGAAACGGCTATACTTCTTCTGTCAGGTTAAAACTACTTCAAGAGATTTAAACATGGAAAGTGAAAAACTAGCGATATCCGCTTCCAGAGAGGATATCGAAAAACTAATGCAATATCCCGGACCTACATATATATTAGGCGTTCATGAACCTTCAAAAAAAGTTTTTATTCGCTCCGTTCATGCGGGAACGCCGACTAAAGCAATTACGCAAATTCCCATTTCGTATGAATTGAATTCTGCGAATTTAGTAAAGCTAAATAATGAAGTGAGGAGCTTCTGGGATACTAATTTCCAAAAACCTAACAATTCGGAATTTTCATGATGGACATAAAACAAAAAGATAACATCATCCAACGCCGCGGTGAACTGATTGCAGAGCTATTTCTGGAAGAGTTCAATCCTAAACAGCTTTCCAAACCTGATTTCAATGCGGGATATGATTACCTAGTTGGTTTTTCAAACATCGGCGGCGGGATAAATCTATATCCGGTTTTAGTTAAATCCACCGATAAGCCGCTCGATCCGGATCAGCCATCATTTCCGGTTTCGATTGAAGAGTTTAATCGATTGGCGAAATCGAATTTTCGCGCTTTCATTTTGGTCATCGATGTAAAACGAAACAAAATATATCAATCGTGGATCAGTTTTGACAATCAAGTAGATATTGCAGGAGACGTCATCGATTTTCCGGTGCAGGAAGTCGATGAAGGACTTCGAAAACGACTTCAAAAAGAATTTCCAACTCGTTCCCACGCTCCAGCGTGGGAATGCATACGAACGCTTAAATAAGATAGATTCCTGCCTTCCAAACTGTCTGAGAATAGATACTTTGGAAGGCGGATTCCCCCGCGATGTACGTTCTTAACTCGTTTAAACGGAAGTTTCACAATGATTTTAGATTATTTACTCGTAAATACTTATATAACAGATATATAGCTAATTATTGTTGAGAAAATAGCAGCAATAGAAAATTTTCCGTCATTTTCTATTGTGATAGACAACCGCAATTCGTTTAAACATAATTAATGACTTGATGTATATAAATGATGTTTGTAGCGATATATTTTTTATAACTAACTAAATAATAAATACTAACATTTCATGTTTGTGAAACTACCGTTAAATGCCGTGGCGGGGGAACAAGTTTAGCCTTTATAATAAAATATATTAAATTGGATCGAAGCCGAATAAACTTTTTAGAACTTGCAAATATTTAAGAATGTTCGGATATTTAAGCAGATTTGGATGTTGTAAATATTTAATTCCCATAACGGTTTTAGGAAAAAATCGATCTGAAATATTTAGGATCTTCAATGCCGCCAAAGAAAACAAAACAAAAATTAGCCCAGAACTACGACCACCCGGAATCGACAAATCCGATGAGACCGGACGTGGGAACGCAGGCGCAGTTTAGAAAAAAGAAACCGGCTAAGACATACAGCTACGATTCTTCGCTGGCGCCGGAAATGAACTGGGACGGGCAGAATCCGGCGCGGGAGGAGGGCGAGCAGTATATAAGGCAGATACTCGAAGCGGAAACCATCGAGGATGCCAAAGCCGCCGCCGAAAAACTGCGCGCTATCAGCAAGCCGTTTCTGAACTGGGCGGGAAAAGCCGAACATCTGTCTTTCGACGTGCCGACAATGCCGCTGTTTGTCCATGAACGGCTATCGACAAAGGCAATTCTTGAAACTATAAAATCCCACAAACGCGACCGGCAATACTCGTTAGACCTGTTTGCCGATCCGCAGCATTCGATCACCGACCAGATTCTTAAAGCTTACGAATACCAGGACAACTGGACAAATCGCATGGTCTTAGGCGATTCGCTGGTTGTAATGAATTCCCTTCTTGAATATGAAGGATTGGGCGGTAAGGTTAAAATGGTCTACATGGATCCACCCTATGGAATAAAGTTTGGTTCTAATTTTCAACCATTTATCCGAAAAAAGGAAGTAACTAATAACGATGATGAAGATATGACCCGCGAACCGGAAATGGTAAAAGCATATAGAGATACATGGGAACTTGGGATCCATTCATATCTAACCTATTTAAAAGATCGATTGAAACTCAGTAGGGAATTATTATCAATGGATGGTAGTTTATTTGTGCAAATAGGAGAAGAGAATGTTCACCATGTTAAAGAAATATTAGATGAGGTTATGGATAAGGAAAACCTGATTTCATTAATTGTATATCAAACAGCTGCAAACCAGAATACCAAGACGATACAAAGATTATCAGATTACATTCTTTGGTATGCAAAAGATATTGAATATTTCAAAATAAATAAGCTTTATTGGCAAAGATCAGAAAGAAACCTCTCAACTCCTTTTCCGCATTTGGACAAAGATGGCAGAAAATGTAGAAAGGAATCAATTGAGAATCTCCCAATTGAAAAAATAAATGAATTGGATAAAATGGGAAGATTAACCACAGATCATTCATCAGTAATAATCTATCCAAATGATTATCCAGTAACAGAAATACATAATGTGTGGGATGATACAGTCTTTGGACATGCTAAAACGAAAGAAAAAGTCTATGTTGTCCAAACAAATAAAAAGGTCATTGAAAGATGTGTTTTAATGTCAACAAAACCAGGTGAATTAATTCTTGATCCTACTTGTGGAGGTGGCAGTACGGCTTTTATCGCAGAACATTGGGGAAGAAGGTGGATTACAATTGACGTTAGCCGTGTACCATTAGCTTTGGCAAAACAACGGCTTTTGACAGCTACATTCCCTTGGTATGAACTTAAAGACGATAAAAGAGGTCCGGTTGGTGGTTTCAACTATCGTCAGAAACAAAATAGTAACGGAGATGAAATTGGTGGAATTATACCTCACATAACAACAACTAATCTCATAAGTGATATACCACCGGAAGAAATACTATTAGTCGATAAACCGGAAACGGTCAGCGGCGTTACGCGCGTTACCGGTCCGTT
>CAZWOY010000179.1:0-7691 GCA_964635255.1 uncultured bacterium | reverse complement strand
TTATGTCATGAAAATTGGGCAAAATCGCGAAATTTGTGTCAAACGCCCGTTATAATATTGACATTGGTTTAAAATAAAAATATTTTCAAAGTATTCAGGAATAGTAAAATACAGGGAACCATGTTGAGAAAAACGTCTTTATTCATTATCTGCTTTCTGTTTTGCCTGCCGGCTTTTGCTAAAACGGTCGAAAACGAAGCTCATGATCCGTACTTAACGTCGGTTGAAATCGACGCCAATTCGACGAGATTGAGTTTTGATTTCAAAGATATCGATCTATCCGCTACGAACCAGGGAAAAGAATTTAACCGCGAACTCACTGTTCACAGAGGAGTTACATACGATTACGGCAGACCGATGCTGCCGAGGATAAGCCGCTTCGTCGCCGTTCATCCCACATCGAAAATAGAATTGTCGATCAAATCGAATGGATCCGGTATTTTAGACGCTGACCAAAGCTTCGCTCGGTGCCTCGATCCCGATCTGAGAGAATTCGCTTCCATTGAAGACAAAGGGCTGTATCCGCGTCAAAGCGTGGAAATAAGCGAACCGTTTATCATTCGCGGCGTTAGAATGGTTAAGATAACGACCTATCCGGTTCAATATGACCTTGAAAACGACCGCTTTATCCATAACCGGCAAATTACGGCTGAGATTCGCAATGTCGATGGGGTCCCTGTAAATCCTGTAACTCACCCCCGCCGAATAAACCGAAGCCGGGAATTTTTAAGGTTCCTGAATGTCCTCGCCGTTAATGGAGACGAGTTGTTCAGAGACGATCCCGAAGACGCGAATCCGCCCTATAACGGACATTATCTGGTAGTTTCCCATGCAAACTGCCTTCAGTACGCAGGTCCGTTCATCGAATTCCGGCGGAAAGCCGGTTATAAAGTTGATCTGCTTAGCCTCCCCGGCAATGTAGCTTCGAGTCCGAACGAAGTTAAAAACAGGATTCAACAGAGATATGACGCCTACTTAGAGCAAGGAATCGATCCGTTCGACCAGATACTGCTCATCGGCGACCGCAGCACTTACGTATGGAATCAGGCGGGATGGGTGTTGGACGCGGAACGAGGCGAAACCGTCCATCCCGGGCAGCCTTATCACGCCGATTATAAATACGCTCTGCTTGAAGGCGGCGATCTTTACCCGGACGTTGGAATCTCACGCTGGTGCGCCGGCGACCCGGACAGGCTCAACCTGTTTACCAATCGTACGCTGGGCTACATTGCCAATCCCAATATGCAAAACCGGGGCTGGTTTAAGCGCGGCGCCGTTTATACGCAGCACTGGGGCAACGATCCCGAAAGAGCCTGGGACGTCACCATCCACACGAACGTGCGATGGGGAAAGGAAGCGCTGGAACAAAAAGGATTCGACGACGTCCGGTTCTTCGAAGACTACGAATACGACCAAAACGGATTCCGGGTCGGCGAATTTGTTATGCGGCAGTTCAACGAGGGCGTCAATTTTCTGGTCGGCAGAGCGGAGATGTTCCTGTGGCAGCAGAGTTTCCAAGGAGTAAACGACAATACCGTCTTTCCGATAAGGCTTGTGCTGAGCGGTCACGGCGAATTCGCCACCTGGTCGATGCTGCGCACCGGCGACGGCGAACATTTAAAGGGACCGGTCGTCGCCACCTGTAACTGGGGAACGCCTCCCACGATTACGAACAACGCCGTCTGGCTGGAACTGGTCAACGGCATGGTGCAGCATGAATTAACTTTCGGCTGGACGCGCAATCTCGCGATAACTAAAACGGAAAACTACTTCCCTAATTTTCAATTCGGATATGGATCCAGAGCCTATACGCATATCAAAACCGATACCGACTGCTACGGAGATCCCGGTATAGCAGCGTGGACGGATGCGCCAAAAACAGTCGCGGCGTCCTTCCCGGCAACGATCGGCGTCGAACCGTCACTCATCGACGTTTTTGTATTCGATGAAGCGACCAATCAACCCGTACCCGGCGCAATCGTAACCGTTTACGCACCCGGCAATCTCCCGGAATTCGCCGACGGAGCTTACGCTGAATATGACGGTATGCAGATGCGGACGACGAAAACCGACCATGAAGGCATGGCGTATTTCGTTTTTGAAGACGGCGTCGAATTTGTACAGGGAACTCCAGTCTATATTACAGTAACGGGAAAAAATATCCGCCCTTACACGCGCGGCGTTCAAGCCGGCGTTCAACCGGTCGGAGCTGAAATAGCAGATTATTCGCTGTCGGAGACCGAAGGCAACGGGGACGGAGAACCGAATCCGGGGGAAACGTTCGAGCTGGCGATCACGGCGGGAAATTCGAATAACGCCGCGCTGAACAATGTCGCCGGAACCGTCATAAGCCCCTCGCCGTATGTGAACGTCGAAGGAAACGGCAGGATTCAATTCGGAAACGTCCAACCCGGCGAACAAACCGGGGGCGAAAGCCCGGCGGTTATTACAATAGCGTCCAACTGCCCGGACGGCGCAAGCAGGCCCGGAGCTAAACCCGTTATCATCGTCGAGTTCACATCGGATGGACTGGATTCGAAAGGCGCAGTCGAACTAACGCCCATTGCGTCGAATTTCGAAGTCCACCAAATAATCGACGGCGGCGTAATACCATTGAACGCCGCCGATCGGGAATTAACCATCGACCTTGCCAACGTAGGCGCGATGACCTCGCCCGAGGTAACGGCGGAGTTGTTTTCACAGGGCGCGGAAATACTTGTCGAAAGCGGTGAAAGCGCTTATGAAGCCATCGATTCAGGCGAATCGGGGCAAAACGCCAATCCGTTTGCCCTATCGGCTCATCCTCAATCCGTTCCGGGAGCGACGATCGATATGCTGCTGGTTTTGAGTTCGCAAGCCGGTTTTATCGATACGGCAAAATTTATACTTACCGTCGGCGAACCGGTTGAGAATTCGCCCCAAGGTCCCGACAAATACGGCTATTTCTGCTTCGACGATACCGACGGCGATTGGAGTAACGCCCCGGAGTATGACTGGATCGAACTCAGCCTGCAGGAACGCGACCGCGACTTCGACGGCGTGCTGATCGAAGCCATAGACGGGCAGTCACAGTTCGATATCGGCGAATCAGCCGTAATCCCGCTGCCCTTTGAAATCGGATTCTACGGTGAGGTTTACGATACGATTACGGTATGTTCGAACGGTTACATTTGCCCCGGAAACCAGCAGATGATAACCAATTTCCAGAATTGGCCCCTCGACCGGGGGATCGGCGGCGGCGCGGGCATGATAGCCCCGCTCTGGGACTGGATGGCTGTGCCGGACAATGCGGGAATTTATTACTACTACGACGCCGAAACGTCGCGGTTCATCATCGAGTGGTATAAACTCCGCCAGCGTCCGAACGGAGAGCGCGACCGCACCTTCGAAGTCGTACTGTCTGACCGGAGCCGTTGGGCTAAGGAAACCGGCGATACGGACATACTGTTCTACTATCGAACCGCCGACAACGCCGCGGGTCAGGACAGCGTCCATGAAGACCAGCCATACGCCTCGGTCGGACTGTCTCATCCCGATGGAACGACCGGCTTAAGCTATACCTATTACGGCGATTATCCGGTAACTTCCGCGCCGATAGCTGATGAACGGGCGCTCAAATTCACGACTTCGATCAGGGAACACAACGGAACGGTTTACGGCAGAGTTACGAACGCAGCCAACGGTCAGCCGCTGCAGGGAATAAGGATCGAAACGGCTTACGGATTATCGACTCCGACCGGCGGCGATGGACGCTACTCGCTCGAAAACGTCGTCCGCAGCCATCCTTTCGACTTGATTGCCTGGTCGGGAGATGAATTATCAGATATTCGCAGGGACCTGGTTATATCGGATGAAGATAGACTCGAGATAAACTTCGATCTCGACTTAAGCGTCGATGACAGCCCCCCGGTCGCACATTCATTCGGACTGCACAGCGCCTATCCCAATCCGTTCAACAGCTCGGTGACCGTCGAATATTCGCTTGAAGGAAGCTCGCATGTCAACCTGAGCGTATTCGATCTTTCGGGAAAAAAAGTGGAGAGTCTAATCGATGGACGCATGAATGCCGGAAATCACAGCGCAGTTTGGAGTCCGGAAGATGTTAGTTCGGGAATTTACATTGTTCGACTGTTCAGTGAAAACGGCGCAGGGGTTTTGAAGGTTCTGCTTCTTAGGTAATTTCCGGGAAAATAGACCGCCCAGCCTCCCCCCTTCTACTGAAGGGGGGATACAGGGGGGTTGTCTTCTATTTTCATGTTCCGTGGCGAAGCTTGCTTCATGAGCAATTACTGGGAAAATAATGTTCCGTACGCAGTCATTCGGCAAAATGTCGAACAAGAGTGTTCGACCTACTGTTTTCCTGCTGCGCTGAAAAGATAATCCGCATCATCCGCGTTCCCGTTCCACAACCCACTTATACCCAACCTTATAAACCGTAGCGATAATCTCTGGATTATCCGAATCATCCTCGACTTTCCGCCGCAGCGACACGATCCTCGCGTCGATAGCCCGATTGGCAACATTAGAATCTTCGCCCCAGACCTCGTTTATCAGGTAGTCGCGCGACAACGCCTGGTTCGGTCGGGAGGCTAAAACGTACAGGAGGTCGAACTCGCGTTTGGTTAGTGCGACCGGTTTGCCATTTTTGAGAGCCTCGCGCGAATCGGGATCGATCGTTATGCCGTTGGAGTTGACTATGGAACGAGTTTCAATCCAGCCGGTGCGCCGCAGAACCGCGCGGATGCGCGCGATCAGTTCCTTCAGCGAGAACGGCTTGGTAATATAGTCGTCGCAGCCATGTTGAAAGCCCTCCAGCTTATCGTATTCGGCGCCTTTAGCCGTCAGAATAATCACCGGCGTTTCGATCCGTCTCTCGCGCACCGATCTGAGGACGCTGATCCCGTTCAGGTAGGGCAGCATCAGATCCAGCACAATGAGTTGGCTGTCCGTCTTAGCCGCCAGCGACAATCCCTGAGGTCCAGTAACCGCAAGCGTCACGCGAAAACCGGCGAATTCCAAGCCGGTTTTCAGCCAGGGACCTAATTTGGGGTCGTCTTCGATTAGGAGGATGTTGGGCATTTAAATAGGATTTATGGAAGTTAGTATCCTACTAATCGAACAACAGATAACATACCTGAATCACAATTAACATACTGCGGACATAATCATTGTCCTACATTTTGCACAAACCAAGCGAGAGTACTCGGATCGATACAATTTTATTTTCGGTGTTTTCTGCCAGAAAGAATACAACACTGTTTTCACTCATTCGCATCTTCTTATTCATTTATCACTTTTCATTTAAGTTTCTTATGTCATTTTGGACAATAGACAGCATCCATTCAGGCGGTTCGCAAAATTGAATCCGCATCGACGGGCTAACTTCAAAGGAAATCACATCCCACCATGCAGCCGGATCATCTCCGTTATGATCTTCAGCGCTAAACCGATGCGGTCCGTAATTACCATAAGTCTCCCCAAGTATTCTCACTTGTACATTGGCGTCGGAATATTCGTCGTTGTCTAAACTATAGCTGTTGATCCTAACGATGTATATACCGTTTATTGCGTCCTGAGCTGTAAAAGTCTCAGGCCCGTATCCTTCAACGTCATCGATATCGAGCGATCCATCCGAAATATGCATATTTCCATAGTAACAGTGTTCACCTTCAGGATTCCAAATATGCAAGTCCAAGTCCGCAGTGGGTGTATTCCATGCAAGCGTTACCTCGATGCTCGGTTCGGAAAAGTCTCCATAAACAGTCAATTCGTCGCTTTCGTCAGTATTTCCCGCAATGCTGGTAGCACGCATCTTAATTTTATTACTGCCCTGACTAATTGAAATTCTCTCAGTGAACCTGCCATTGTTAATCAGTATTTCTTGATCCACATCATTCAATGTAAGAACTGCGTAGCGATTTTCAAATGGAAATTCATTGCCGTTGGGATCCTCTAAATGAATCCTGCCTTCCACCTCAATCACATTATCATCGAAATGTTCACCATCCTCAGGAGAAGAAAATTCAAAAACCGGAAGCGGAGGCGTCGGCTCGGTCAACGAAGCGTTGATAGTATACGAAGAACCTTCAACCAACTCAAAGCTCTCGTTGTATTCATTAAATCCAACCTTATACAACCGTATATGGTGCCGTCCCGGTTCAACGTCTTCAAATGTGTGCGACGTTTCAAAGCCGGCATTTGCTCCGTTAAAGTATATCTCCGCCCCGGAAGGAACGCTGTTTACCGTGACGCTATTAGCCACTGGTATTATTCCGTTTTCGCTTGAGATTAGCCAAAACCGACTTGCGAAATGGTCATTATAGTCTAAAACCTCCCGCCCAAAAATCTCAATGTTGAACCCTACAAATCCAGATAATCCGCCATACAGTTCGGCATTCCATTCCCGTTCCCGTTCCCTTACTATTCCAATAAACTCAAGATATGGATCAGCGCCCAGGTAAGGTCCAGCTACCGAATAAAACTCAATGCTGATCTGAGGTTTTATATATGCCTTTAGGTTAGTCGCGGCATAAGCTCCCCAATTCATCGGGTGACCGATAAATTCAGCGTTCTTTTCCCACACCTGACTCCAGCTTTCGTTTTTATACTCCGCTCCGCAGCGCACGTTAAATTCAGCATCGAATCCTGAACTTAACGAACCTTGCATGCCGAGACTGGTCTCAAAACCAGCGAAGAATTCAAGTTTAGCCACGCCAATTACCGGAAATCCCCCAACAAATGCATGAAAAGGATGACTGAAGGATGCAAGCAGTGTCTCATCAGAATGTTCGATTGAATTTGAAACGGTTAATGCGACGTCAAGGTTGAATTCTAGATCTCCCTCCGCAATCGCATGAAATTCATCCAATCTCGCAATCCAACGGTAATCGCAATAAACGTCTAGGTTAGGTTCAAAATTAACATTCCCATCAGTGATGACTAAATCCAGATTTACTCCTCGAATGTTTCCCGAATATAGCGTTGTACCCGAAAGATTTAGTCCCGTGTCATCGACGGAAACGCCTTCTGCGAGAAATGTCGGTTTCATTAGAAGCGCATTATCCGAATTAATGTTTTGACCGTTATCTGTAATTCGAAGTTGTAGAGTTTTACTAAACGCGCCCTGCTGTATAACATCGGATAATGACGCAAATTCTGTCTGCAGGGTTAAAATGTTTCCGTCTATCGAAACATTGTTTACTTTCCTTAAGTATCCGTTTCCTGTGTAACCGGCAACTATATCGTCTGTTTCGATTTCAGGCATTTCACCATCGACGGTAAAAACATATTGACTGCCGTTTATAGATGGATGTGAAACGTTTGTTGAATCGAAAATAACAGCTTTTTCTGATATTATCACCTCATCCTCACCTGGATCATCCGGATTAGTCCCATAATTACTCTCGCTGCATGCAGCAAATAAAAAAACAATAAAAAAACTAGCCAATGCGAGAATTAAAATGTTTTTTAACTTTGGCATTATGCGTCCTTGTTTCAGATTAACGAAATATTTTTAAGAAATTGTTCAATTAACTATTTTCTAACCTAAAGTAAAAAATTTCAATACAGAAATCAAGCTAAAAAATACGAAATAATTCATACAGACAGATTTACCGCCAATCCAGAATTATTGAATATATCTTGAAAAAAAATCCTTCATTGCCGCCACAACGTAACCGATCTGTTCTTCG
>CAZWOY010000178.1:1772-7695 GCA_964635255.1 uncultured bacterium | reverse complement strand
AGCGGAGTGCACGCCGCAGGAGCTTGCAGACGCCCTCGTCTGCAAGCGGTCGTTTCTCCCGGCGCTCATTGAAAACAGCCTCACTGGCTATTATCCTTTAAAAGCGCTTTGATCTCTTCGACTAATGTCTTTGCTTTTTCAATGTTATTTTCGCCTTCTGTTACTTTAGCCAATTCATGCAGCGCCAGATCATACTTTTCCTGCATATAATAATTCTGAGCTATCTTTAAAGCCTCTGCGGAAAGCTCCTCATTTAGATTATGAAAATCGTCTCCGGCTTCTTTCAGCAGTCTTGTCATCTTTTTGGAATCGATTTCCAACCTGCGATAGGATTTTTTTATCGCTTCCGCTTCCGATTCATCCATCCCTTTAGCCGTGATGTTCATGGTTCCGACAATCGAACCTGTCTTTACTATTTTCATCTGCATATTCAGTTCGGTTTCAGCCACATATTGCTTGCCCTGCAGGGCGTTGACCGTTTCTGTGCGCACCGGTTCAATTTTTCCCGTAAACAGAAAAGGCGCATCGCTGGAAACGTGATGACCGACGTCTGTGATCGATTCGATAATTGCGTTTTCAACCGCCTCGATACGGTTCATTTTACCGTCCCGGATTTCCACTCTGAATTTTAGCGGCGAGACTTCGGAAACTTTATATCTGAAAATCGTCCGCACATCTCTCAAATCATCCTTGAAAACGGAAGGCGTCCGTTTCAGATCGAGATTTACATAGACTTTTTCTTTGCCGGTTCCATAGGCGTAGATCCAAAATTGCGCTGCGCCGTTCGGGTCGGTATGGGTTCTCTCTATTATTCTATCGTTCTCATCGCTGAGATTCAGCCTGATATTGGGAACGCCGGCTTCGTCTTTGCCCGGAGCGTCGTAAACCACCCGAACAGCTAAGGGTTTGGATAGAAGAGTTCCCGATTTGCCCAATTGATCGTCGCCGTTGGTTTTTTCAATTTCAATCCTGCCGATGATCTTCCGGATATCCGAAACCACGGCGTTCGCGGTTTGAGTTTCCGCATTGAAATAGGATTTTCCCGATATGGCTGTGTACAAGGCGGCTCGAGTCGAAAGTTCGACATAAAGATCGTTCATTTCCATCAGAGTTTCAAGCGCTGAAAAAACCAGACCTTCGTCGAGCAGGTCGTCCGAATTCTGCCGCTGTTTTTCGATCTGCGCCTGCATTCGATTTAGTTCATCCTGAAGTTCACGCAGAAAATGATCTTTTTCCAAAGCGGCTAATACATAGCGCTTGTTATCGACTAAGGCTGTTTTTACAATCTGCGCGCCTTTGAGCTGTTGATTGGCGACCGATTTTATCTCTGAAGCAAATGACTCTTCGATGTGTTCTTTATCGTCTTCCTTAAAAGAAGCAATATAGTATTGGGTCGTACTTTCGACCTCGGTTTCGATTTGCCTGGCAATATTGCCGAACGCAATATCGGCTGCAGCCTCTTCCGTCGCCGCCGCGCCCGCGCCTATAATATGCGTTTCAGGAATAAAATCGCGGTATCGGTGATTAAGATACCAGTCCGGCGGTTCGGCTTCGACGTAAACAGGTATCGTAAATATGAAAAGTAAAGGTAAAATTGTATTTATCATCGGCGCTCCGTTTTTTGCATCGGTTCTCGTCAAGAAACCCCCCTTTGTCCCCCCTTCAATAGAAGGGGGGAGATGGCCCCTTCAATAGAAAGGGGGGAGATGGCCCCTTCAATAGAAAGGGGGGAAATGGCCCCTTCAATAGAAAGGGGGGAGATGGGGCGGTCTATTTTTCAGAAAATACTCTAAATCTTCTCAATCTTCAGCAACATCAATTTACGATTGATATTAACCTGCTGCAGATCGCCGTCTTCGAATTCGTCCTTAAACGCTTTTTTAATATCCCGGTACAACTTCGTAGATTTGTCGTATTCCGCGGGATCGCACCATAAGAGGTAATCCAGAGTTCCCTTTGTAACGATGTTTTCCTTGTAGTTTTTCCCTTTGGTTACCGAATCAAGGATATCGAGAAAGATGAATGAGATTTCTTCGGCTTCATCCTTATCGAAGTCATCGGATATACTTACAATGAGCTTGTATTGAATTCCACGCGAGATATCTTCATTCCAATAAGCGTTAATCCGGCTTAAGACTTTGTCGATGGCGTCGTTTACGGCATTTTCGATGAGAACCATTTCAGCGACGGCTGCGGTAGGCGAATATCCGGTTTCCGCGCCGAGCAGCCTGGCTGTCGTGGTTTCGTAAGCCCTGACATTGGCAATGGCTTTTTTTGTATTGTATTCATCCTTGTCGATGTTGACTTCATAAGAGATATAGACGTCGCTGCCGACCGATAACGCCAGTTGGTAGGAGTAATCCTCTTCGACGCCGGACAACATCTGCTGGGCGGAAACCAATTCGTTGACTTCAACTTGTTGTTCCGGGACGACGACGTCGTATTGCGCTGCAGTAAGATGCGATTCGATAACCTTAGCGGCATGACTTAGGTTCGCGTTGGATTTCAGGACGTCGATCGGATTTTGTCCCTTTTTGACTGCGGGAACCACCATTATAAAAGGCAGTCCAACCGCCTCAGCCAGTTCCGTTCTGGCGGTGAGCGCGCCCTGTTTCACAAGTTCTTCCTCTAACATGCGCACATTGATTTTAAACGCTTTCTCGATATGCAGCTCATATTCCTTCTTTTTCTTGATCGGTTTTTTTACTCTGGATAGAAATTCCGTTCCTTCCCAGGCGATGAATTTTCGGATATTGTCCAGAGAAAAGAAAGAATCTTCGATCTTCGAGAACGCTGCGCGCTGCGCGTCGGTTTTCAGCATTGGATCGGATCCGCCATATAGTACAAAGTACAGCGCGGCTTTACGGGCGTCGTTTTCAGCGGCGTTAGTCAGGAAATTATCCATGTTTTTATACTTGGACATTCCCTTCTCCCAATAGCCGATACCGGTTGCGCGAACAAGAACTTCCGACGGCGAAGTCGCTTCGATCAGCGTAGCTTCGCGGGAACGCGGCAGATTACCGGCGTTTGCGTCGATCGATACTGCTGAAACGATGAGCGCTATCAGCAGAATTATGAAAAATCTATGCAGCATCTCAAGCCTCCCCTGCTTTTATCTAATTTGAATCAATTACAGTTTATGTACGACAAGCCGAACAAATAGTTTCGACAGGCTGTTTTACTTTCTTATCCCCTTGGATTCCACCAGGGCTTTACGCCTTGAAAGAGCTTAAAAAAACCCAAAATACCGGCAACGTTTACAAATGCAAAATGAAACATCGCTGTAACGGCAAAAGCTCTCCATTTGAATTTATCTGCAATCCAACCCGCTAACGCAAGCAAGATAGCGAGAATGAATAGGAAAACCACCGATTTATAAATTACATGCGTTTCGTATAGAAACAATGAAGTCAGTAATATAGCAGCAAAAAAGAAAGGATTCAGCCATCTGAGAGTCTTATAAATTATCGAAACGATAAACGGCTGAATACCCGCTTTCCATGACCGGTTCAGAAGCCTTGGCATAGTTTTCAAGTTAAATGCCGACAAGCGAATTCTGCGTTTAAACTCCAGACCGGCGTCATCTGAGATCTCTTCCTTAGCCACTGCAGTTTCATCGAATAATACCTTATATCCTTGCGCAAGAATTTCTACCGGCGCAATAATATCATCATGTCCAAGCTTTGCTCCAATAGGTATAAAAAGCTTCCTCCTCACGGAATAAAACCCGCCGAAGACGCCGATTACCATGCCCAGCTTGCTTAAATAGGATTTTACCTTACGCTCAGAGTTCCGGTAACTCTGCTCATTTTCTATTACTGCGCCCTTTTCCGGCGTTGTGCAAATCTGATAGCCGCTGACGGCGCCAACTTCGGGATCGCTGTAATTTCTGCTAAGTTTTAAAAGCGCGTCTTCGGCAAACTCAACATTGGCGTCCGTGATTACAACAACCTCGCCTTTCGCTTGAGGCACGACCTGATCGATAATCCCAAGTTTTCCACGGCGACGTTCCATCCTAACCAGTTCAACGTTTTCATCCCGGTAAGCCTTAACGATCTCATCCGTTCTGTCTGTCGAACAATCCGAAGCTATCAATATTTGGTATCTATCGCGCGGATAATTTTGCTCTAAAAGATTATCTATCCTGGCGCTGATAACATCCTCTTCATTATAAGCGGGAACAAGCGCAGTCAAACTCGGCAGTTCGACTTTTTCATCGATATTTGCCCGGTTAGTTCTATTCGAAAACGACGTCAAAAATCGCAAATAGACGATTAATCCGAAATAATTCAGAAAAATGCAGAAAATAGAGAACCAGAATAATAGTTCGAGGAAATCTGTCAAACACTCAATCCATTGTCGAGAGCAGAGAATCTGCCTGTTTTGCCCACTTGTCCCCGCCATGCGACTCCCGCACCGATTCGAGCAAACGGCGCGCTTCAGTTATCTTCATCTGTTTCTTATAAAGTTTCGCCGCTTCGATCTGGGCTTTGGCTATCCAATCCGGATAGGCTTCGAACAGGTATTTCACTTTAAGAAAACCATCGATAGCGTCGTCGATTTTTTGGAGCTTAACCAGGATCCTTCCCGATTCAAATTGTGCTTCTGCGCCAATTTCGTCAGATCGTTCGACCGAAACCCGGGTAAGATGTTTCAGCGCTTCCTCGTTCCTCCCGATATCTGACGCCGCCCTGGCTAATTCAATTGCCGCCCTGTCAGATATGAGATCTTTGGTTTTACGATCGATCAAAGGATCCAAAATTTCAATCGCTCGTTTCGGACTGCCCTGGGAACGCGCCAGTGAAGCTTCCAACACTCTCGCTTCCCGCGCAAACTCGCTGTTCGAATGGTTTTTTCTGATTTGTCTGAAATAATCTAAAGCCTTGTCTGAATCGCCCTTCGCCATTAAAGTCTGACCGGCGATGAGCAGCGCCTGGGCGGAAACCGGATTGCCGGGATGTTTGTCCGCCAGTCTGTCCCAGGTGTTAATTGCTTCAACCGTATCCTGTTTGTTCAGGCAGGCTCGCCCCATGAACATCATCGCCGAAGGAACAAGTTCACTCTTGGGATAAGCCTTTATCAGTTTGGCATAAGCGTTTATAGCCCGGTCGTAGTTGCCGTTGTTGAATAACAGATCGCCAATGCGCATGTTCAAGTCGTCCAGTAAAGGACTGTTAGGATTCTCGGCGGCGTATTTGTCGGCGACTCTGAGCGCGCGTTCTATATCGCCAAGTTGAATGGCGCACCATTGCAAACCGCTGATGGCGTCTCCGATCAGCGGGGATTTGGGGAATCCGTTAATTACGTATTCATAAGCATCCGCCGCTTCCTTGTAGCGTTTCAGGTTGTAATAAGCGTCTGCAATTCCATAAGCCGCTTCTGCTCGATAAGACGAATTGGGGTAATTGTTCAGAAAACTTTTATAGCTTTCAACCGCCCGGTTGAATTGTTCGCCTCTGAAAAATGACCAACCGGTCATGTAAGCGGCGTCGTCGGCGTATTCCGAATTGCTGTAGGTTTCTCTATTATACTGGAAAGCCCCAGCCGCTTCGGAAAAACGCTCCAGTTTTAATAACGTTACCGCCCATTGATAGTGAGCCCGCACGGCGTCCTTTGCATTTGGGTAGTTGTTGACAAACTGCTTATAGGCTTCAGCCGCCCTTCGGTATTCTTTCGCGCTGAACCAGCTATCGGCAATGCGCAGTCGAGCATCGGATACAAAGCGACTTCCAGGATGATTGCGCGCGAAATACGAAAACTCTTCGGCTGCCGCGCCATACTGTTTAGCTTCATATAAAGCCCAGGCGCGCGCATAACGGGCGTCTTCAACCATCGGATTCTGCGGGAATTTTTGTATCAGGCTTCTGTATGCAGATTCAGCGCCTTCCGGGTCGTCGTTATCATAACGCGCTTCTCCGAGCCA
>CAZWOY010000178.1:0-1762 GCA_964635255.1 uncultured bacterium | reverse complement strand
CAAAACAGAGCTTCAGCGGACCTTTCCGAATCGGGATATCTTTCAAGCAGGGATTCAAGCAATCTAACAGCCTGTGCATTTTCATTGATTCTGTGGGATAAATAGCCGGCTGAAAACATCAATTCTTCCTCATCTTCATCCTGAGGATTATGCTCCAAACCGGACATTGCAGCCTCCAGCGCGTGTTTTTCTTTACCGCCGGCTTGCAGCGAAGCGCTGTACAACCGATACAGGCGCGCTAAATGCTTATCTTCAAGATCTGCTTGAACGGCTCTTTCGAGGATTTCGGCTGCTTTAGCGTAGTTTTCCTGATCGTATAATTGCTGTCCTGTTTCAAACAACGCCAGTCCGGCTTCGTTTGAGTTGGGAAATTGTGCGGCGGTTTTTTCCCAGAGCGCGAGCGCTTGTTCAATATTGCCGTTTTTTTGGAATGATCTCCCGGCTTCGAGCATAGCCTGTGCGGCAAACTCATGCTGCGGGAATCTGCTTGAAACTTTTTTAAACCAGTCTGCGGCTTCGCTCCATTTTTCCTGTTCCTGGGCGATCCAGCCGAGTGCGAAGCAGCTTTGAGGAGCGGGATCCTGAGTGGAATCCGCTTCGATAACCTTTAGGTAGTTTTTGCGAGCCGAATCGAACTTCCCGTCGCGATAGTAAATCTCGCCAAGCAGAAATTGCGCATGGCGTTTTATGTCTTCAGCTACATCCGAGTTGATAACCTGTTCCAGATGACCGCGCGCTTGGTCGAAGTTGTGATTTTGATATTCGAGATATCCGGCTCGATATAGCGCCGAAGGAGTTGTTTCGGAATCCGGGTAGCGAGTCCAGACAATTCTGTAAGCGGCTATTGCCGATTCCTTATCATGACGCCGCTCGTGAATATATCCGGTTGCATAAGCCGCCCAGGGCGAATAGTGATGGTTTGGATACTTTTGTATCAGGATTCTGTAATTGCTTATTGCGGCTGAAGTGTCGCTGGCTGAAAGTGAAGCCTCGCCGAGCCAGTAGTATGCTTCGGGAACTAATGCGCTTTGAGAATATTGTTCGATCAACTGATTAAACGCATGGATAGCTTCCTTGGCCGTTTTGTTTTCAAAATATGCCTGCCCCAATCTCAGCAGGGCTTCATCGGCGAGAAAATCGGAAGGAAACTGGCGGATGAACGTTTCCATCGAACTCTGACAGGCTTCCCAGGCTTGCATATTGAACTGGCATTCACCCAATAAATACTGCGCCTGAGCGACTCTTTCGTCCTCGGGATACTGCGTCAGATATTTGCTGAACTGATTTGCAGCTCTGTTGTAATCGCCGCTGCGATACAATCCCACGCCATAGGCAAATTCTTTATCAGCGGCTTGATCGGCGTTAACGGGATTGCAGATCGATCCTGAAACCATAAATATAAATAAGACGATCCCGGTTATTTTCAAGACCGGAAAAAGTATGGATTTCATCGCTCCTCTTCTTGAGTTTATCTCAGTTTCAGCCACAATATGTAAAACCTCTGTCTATATTCAATTGTTCCCTTAATGAGTGTACAAGCCATGCCGGAGCTGTGGCTGCATGCGCGCCGCGCTTTGCCTGTCTGTTTTCCTGCGAAATGAATAGGAACACGGATGACACGGAGGCAACGGATAATCGCGGATACCGTTCCGCAGGCGCTGCGGAACGTAAAAAAAGCCGGATTATTACCATGTGCAACAAATAGTGAACAAAATTACCAACTCGTTCTCACGCTCCTGCGTGGGAATGCATATCGACCTCA
>CAZWOY010000177.1:0-7714 GCA_964635255.1 uncultured bacterium | reverse complement strand
CTTAGTCTGCTAAAGGCAGACTCGCAATGACACAATTTTCTGCACTCAGTAATAAAACAGCGGCGGTCAGTATTCCACAAATTCGCGCTATGCGCCTGCAGACGCCCTCGCTTGCAAACTCGTTCCAATGCAAGAACGCGCGCCCTTGGCTTCGTCATCTGTGTTCCCAAGCATTCCCGCAACCCCAGACCCCGCCCTGAAATTCCGTTTTAGAACTGTACAAAAAATAAATACCGGCTCAATTTAATTCTCCAATCCTTGTAAAACGATACGGCATAACATAAATTACAAAAAACTTTCATGGAGTCCGGCAAATCATACATAGCGGTGCAACCGAACTCCAGTTAAAACAAGACGGCGTTCGGAATGTGTTTGAATGTTCCGGAGTTTTGTCAATGCCGGAAAGAAGCCAAAAAGAACGTAGGAATGTATATGCAATGGTTTACGCAGAAGAGTTAAAACAAAATGTCGATTAAACCCAAAGGTATCTGGAAACGCGGACTGGCTATCGACGTTCATACGCTGAGTAACACTTGCTTGGGAGTTAACGAATTTGGCTGTGAACATTTTAAGACCACTTGGAGCAAAATATGACGTCAGTTTTTGTTGCGGGTTACAGAAAGATCGGACGGCTAAATGATAAAATCGGAGAACATTTTTTTCAGTTCCCACGCTCCAGCGTGGGATTGAATATGTAATTTCAATTAAAAAAAAATGACTAATGATAAAACTACTCGAACAATACCTGCAAAACCTCACAAAAACATCCAACCGCGGCGACGCTCGCGAAGAGAGTTATTACAAACATCTCGATGATTTGATCAAACAATACGCCGAGATTCAAAAGATCAAAAACATCGATGTTACCATCCTTCCCAAAAAAACCGAAGCCGGCAATCCAGATTTCCGCATTTGGGACGGCAGAAATCATATCACCGGCTATATAGAAGCTAAACATCCTTCGGTAATTAATCTGGATCATATCGAAGCGACGGAACAATTAAAGCGTTATATATCGACTTTTCCCAATGTTATTCTGACAAATTTCTATGAATTCCGGCTTTACCGCGACGGTCAGCGTATTGCACAGGCAATGATCGGACGACCGGTGATTGCTGAAAAACTGCGAACCGCTCCTCCGCTGGAAAAAATCAGCCAATTCAAGGAACTGTTTGAATTATTCTTTTCTTTTTCCCAGCCAAAAGTGCAGACTGCGCGTTCCCTTGCCGTCGAATTAGCCAAACGCACCCGTTTCCTGCGCGATGAAGTCATTTCGGTGGAAATGGCAGAAAACGGAGGCAAAGGGCATCGACAAATCATGGGATTCTATGAAGCCTTTAAAAAATACCTGATTGCAAAATTAACGGAAAAACAATTCGCTGACCTTTACGCCCAGACTATAGCTTATGGACTGTTTGCCGCCCGAACAAGGGCAAATTGTGAGTTTAACCGCCGGCTTGCTTTCGATTTCATTCCTTATACAATTGGCATTTTGCGCGATGTATTCCGCTTCATATCGCTGGAGGATCCGCCCAAATCCCTGCAGATAATTGTGGACGACATCGCTGAAATTCTAAACATCGCTGAAGTCAATAAAATCCTGCATGAATATTACCGCACCGGCAAAGGCGCCGATCCGATTATCCATTTCTACGAAACTTTTCTGGCGACGTATGATCCCGGCATTCGCGAACGGCGCGGCGTTTACTACACGCCGGAACCGGTAGTCGGCTATATTGTCCGTTCCATTCACGCTATTTTAAAATCGCATTTCGGATTGGCGGATGGTCTTGCCAGCGAAGAAGTAAAACTGCTCGATCCGGCGGGTGGAACGCTGACCTTCCCCGCTGAAGCCATACGGTTGGCGGCTGACGAATTTAAAAGCAAATATGGCGAAGGCGGATTGCACCGTTGGATCGAAAACCACATACTGGCAAATTTCTATGCCTTCGAGCTGATGATGGCGCCTTATGCCATCGGTCATTTGAAGATCGGATTTATCTTTGAAGAACTCGGCTATAAGATGACTGATGAAGAACGCTTTAAACTCTACTTGACCAACACCCTGGAAATGGAGGAAATCCAGCAGACGAACATTCCAGGAATTGCCTCCCTCAGCGAAGAGAGTTATTTGGCAGGTGAAGTTAAGAAAGAACAGCCCGTTCTGGTGATTTTAGGCAATCCTCCTTACAGCGGTATTTCCGCCAATATCAATGGATGGACGGAACGATTGCTTAAAGAAGATATCGACGGAACACAGAGTTACTATAAAGTGGACGGGCAGCCACTTGGGGAGAAAAAATTATGGCTGCAGGATGATTATGTCAAATTCCTGCGTTTTGCCCAGTGGAAAATACAGACTTCCGGTCAAGGTATTGTGGGCATGATCACCAATCACAGTTATCTGGACAATCCGACTTTTCGCGGCATGCGGCAAAGTCTGATGAAAACATTTGATGAAATCTATATTATTGATCTGCACGGAAACAGTCTGAAAAAGGAAACCACCCCGGATGGCAGTAAGGATGAAAACGTATTTGATATTCGCCAGGGCGTGGCGATAGCCCTGTTTGTTAAGAGCAAAAAGCCAAAGAAGACACAAGTCTTTCATCTGGATAGATATGGTTTAAGGGATGAAAAATACAAATGGCTGGATAAAAACGACTTTAATCAAAAGAACTATCATAAAATCAAACCGGATTCAACCTGGTATTTCTTTATCCCTCGTAATACATCACATATTCAGCAATATTTGAAATGGAAAAGAATTGATGAAATATTTCCGGTAAATGTGACAGGGATTGTGACGGCAAGAGACAAATTTGTTATTGGATTTGATTTAATTGAAACCAGAAATAGAATAATACAATTTAGGAATTTGTCTCTAAACGATGATACAATCAAGCAGACTTACCATCTTAAAGATACACGTGGTTGGAAATTGTCATCAGCAAGAAAAAAAATTGCATCTGATGAAAATTGGGATACCTACTATAAAAAAGTTCTTTATCGACCATTTGATATTAGAACTATATATTATACAGAAACAATGATTGATTGGGGAAGACCAGAAGTAATGCGCCACATGCTGAAAGAGAATATTGGTATAATAACTGTTAGGCAAGTTGCAGAGGGAAAATTTAACCATTGTTTTATTACCGAGAATATTGTCGAGAGTAGGATAACATTAAGTAATAAAGGAATAGGTTATTTATTTCCTCTTTACTTATATCCCGATAAAAACAAAAAAGATCTGTTAAACCAGCGCGAAACAGAAAAAGAACCGAATATTAAGACTGGTATTTTTAAAAATTTGCAATCGTTTTACGGACAAAATACTACGCCGGAAGAAATCCTATACTATATCTATGGAGTATTTTACAATATATATCGTGAAACATACGCCGAATTTCTAAAAATTGACTTCCCGCGCGTACCTTTTACTTCCAATTATGATCTATTTAAAAAGCTATGTGAATTAGGGCAGCAACTTTCCGACCTGCATTTGTTGAAAAGCCCGGCGCTCGATACTCCCACCGCCAAATATCAGGGCAGCGGAACAAACGACCGCATTGAAAAAATTAACTATCAAGAAGACGAACAGCGTATTTACATCAACAAAGAAAAATATTTTGAAAATGTAGCGCCGGAAGTTTGGCGGTATCACATCGGCGGGTATCAGGCGCTGCAGAAGTATCTCAAAGACCGCAAGGGCAGAATTATGGATGACGCGCCGCGCTATTGCCGAATTATAACAGCATTATCTAAGACCATTGAAATACAAGCGCAGATAGACAAGATATATCCTGAAATAGAAAAAGACCTCGTTCCGTTTTAAATTGACTTTTCTGCAGCCTGCGAAACTTGAGTTTAACAATTTAACAATGGAACAATGAAACAATGGAACAATTTAACAATGGAACAATGAAACAATGGAACAATAAATCAATCCAAAATAAGAAACCACCGTAACATTAATTTCAGCTCCCCCTACCCTACCGTACACTCAAATTTCAATCCTCCTCAACGCCTCCCGCGCCGTTAATCCCGTCCCTGGTATGACCGCGTCCGGATTGAGGTCGCACAGCGGCTGCAGCACAAACGCCCGTTCCGTCGCATGCGGATGTGGAATTTTCAGGTCGGGGAGGTCAACGATCCGGTCGCCGTAGAGGATTATATCCACGTCGATGGCGCGCGGTCCCCAGCGAACCTCGCTTGGAACGCGCCCCACTTCTTTCTCAATTTCTTTCACCCGCTTCAGCAACTCCACAGGTTCGCAGGCGGTTTCCAGTTCGACAGCGCAATTCAAAAAGTCGGGCTGGTCTTTCAAACCCCAGGGTTTCGTCTCGTAAACCGGACTCTGAATGGCGTTTCTTACTCTCGACAGATTTTCAATAAGCGAAATCGCTTTCCTGATGTTCGCTAACCGGTCGCCCAGATTGGAACCTAGAGACAGGTAGGTTTTAATCCACTTTGGTTTTATTGTCCTGTCTCGTCGAATGATCCTGCACCGGTCCGCGTACAACCTCGACTTCGGCATAGTCGAGAACGCCGGCTACCGGAATATTGGGTTTGCGAACGGTGATCTTGACCTGTGCGCGCGGATAGACGTGCAGAATTTTCCGGCAGATCTCCTCCGCCAGCGACTCGATCAGCTTCAGCCGCGATCCGGTCACTGTCTCCGATACGATTTTGTAAATTTCATTATAATCGAAAGTATCGCCTAATTCGTCCGACAGCGCCGCCACCTTCAAACTTCCCCGCATCTCGACGTCCACCGCGAACTTTTGTCCTAATTCGTTTTCATGCTCATTCGCCCCATGATAGGCGAAGAACTGCATATTTTTTAAACGGATAGCATCCATTATATTTCTTCTTCCTCCATTAGTTTTGACAAATAACTGATCGTCCCCTCGACGTTCCCTTTTAAATCGTAGCCCCCTTCGAGCAACGTGATGACTCTGCCATGCACGTCCGAAGCGGCGAATTTTTTAACTCGATCGGCGAAGCCTGCGAACGCCTTTCTGGTCAATTTAACCCCTCCGAAAACATCCCGCCAGTGCCCGTCGAATCCGGCGGATACCAGCATGATCTGCGGCTTGTATTTTCTGAACCGCGGTAAAGCGTACCGGTCGATCGCCTGCAGGAAGTCGCGATCCGAGCTTTTCGAGGTCATCGGGATATTTATCGTATAACCCTCGCCCTCGCCTTCGCCGACGTCGTGCCAGTCGCCGGTATCGCTCGGGAAATAGTCGGTCTGGTGTATGCTGCAGTACATAACTCGCGGTTCCGTCCAGAACGCCTGTTCGGTGCCGTTTCCGTGATGTATGTCGAAGTCGAAAATCCCGATGCGCTTCAGGTTGTACTTATCCAGCAGATAGCGTGTCAGGATCGCCATATTGTTAAATATGCAAAACCCCCAGGGTCGCGCCCAGCTTGCATGATGACCTGGAGGCCTGACCGGGGCGAATCCCCACCTGATCTTGCGCTCCATAATCAGGTCGGCTAATGTCAATCCTGCGCCGGCAGCCCGCAGCGCAGCAGGATAGCTCTCCTTGCCGACCGCCGCGTCCATCGAGGGCAGGAACATGCCGTCGGCGTCGCACAGCCGGCGCATGGCTGTGACATACTTCGGATTATGGACTTTCCCGATCTCTTCTTCCGTCGCCTCGCGCGCCTCGAAAAACTCGACTTGGTCGCGAAACGGCGCTTCTTCGATTGCTTTCAAAATGATTTCGATGCGCTCCCGCCGGTCCGGGTGATCCGGTCCCGTGTCATGCAGCAGCATATCATCATGAAAAGCAACCCCAAGTTTCTGCAATCTATATCCCTGAAATGTAGCCGTTTTTACTCGCTGTTCGACGTTTAGACCCCAGCCATTCTCGCCTGTGTTAAAATCCCCTACATTTTAGAGAAGGCGTTAAACCTCCTCCTGATAAGGAGATAATTACAATTGGTGGATCTTGCAGACGAGGGCGTCTGCAAAACCCTTCATTGGCCTCCCGCCTTAGCGGGAACGACATAAGTCTTTTCACTCACAATGGAGAAACCAGCATTTCAAATAATCCGACTCTGGATGCCCCGGCAGAATTGGGTGATCCGGCGCTTGCGCTCCCTTGTAAATCACTCGAACTCTTCTTCCTAATTTAACCGCCGCGCCGCCGATGAGTTCCAAATGCTTGGCTGCGTCCATCAAATGCGAACATGAGCAACTTACCAATAAACCTCCCGGTTTTACAACTTTCAAGGCTAGTTCGTTGATATGTCTGTATTTTAAGGTTCCGGTTTTTATCGCCGATCTCGAAGGAATCAACGCCGGCGGATCGAGTATAACGACGTCGAATGGTTCGTTCGACCCGGCTGCGTCGGCAAGGAACTCCGGCGCATCGGCTCTCACGAAGAAGCTCCTGCCCGAAAGATCGTTCCGAACGGCGTCCTCCATCCCCCATTCTATCGCTTTTTCGGAGCTGTCCAGCATAATGGCTTCAGATGCGCCGTACTTCAGCGCGGTTATTCCCCAGGCTCCGGTATAGCAGTAAAGGTCCAACACTCGCTTGCCGGCGGCGAACTCTTTCAGCAGGCTTCGGTTATAACGCTGGTCGAGGAAAAAGCCGGTTTTTTGTCCTGTGACGGGATGCGCCGTAAAATTAACGGCTTCTTCCGAAAACACAACCGATTCGGGCGGCTCGCCATGCAGGACGCGATCCTCAAGCGGCAGTTTTTCCAGCTCGCGAAAGTGGCTTTTGCCTTTCAGAAAAATGCTTTCCGAGGAAAGTTCGTTTTTCAGCGCAGCGACGATCTGCTCGAGCCGTTGTTCGATTCCGGCTGTAAGGGACTGCACAACGTAATGATCGCCGTATTTATCGATCACGAGCCCCGGCAATCCGTCGCTCTCGCTGAAAACCAGGCGACAGGCTTCGCCGTCGGGGTAAACAGCCTTGCGATAGGCTTGAGCGTCTAATATTCTCCTGCCGATCAGCTTGTCGTCGAACTCTTCTTCGCCTCGCGCCATCAACCGCACGGCTATCAACGAATGCGGATTGACATAGCCTCTGCCCAGAAGCTTGCCTTTGGAACCGCACAGAGCGACTTTCTCGCCCGGATTGAGACCTTTCAAATCCTCAGCAATCTCGCCGGCAAACGCCCAGAGGCTGCCGTTTTTGATTCGTTTATGGCGGTTGGGTTTCAGATGCAGGGTGTGGGTTTGGTATTGGTTTTGCATGTGTTTAATATAGCGTAAATATTTGGTTTGGGCAAGGATATGAACGGAGAAAGGAAGAAAGGCAGAAAGGCAGAAAGGTTTTTATTTCTACGGCTGCCACGCCTTTTGCCCGCCCTCAGTTTATTGGCGCTAAAAATTGAATATTTTATCACACAACTTGTTTTATAACATAAAGATACGCATAGAAGCAGAAATCATAATATAAAAAAACTCTTAGATGCTTGATATTCGAATTGAAATCGCTTATATTTCAATATATATTTAGCTCGTTAATTTTTCTACATTTTGTCGATATAGTTCTCACAGCATAGAAGTGCGTAAAACAAAGGAATGAGTGGTCGAAATGAGTTGTTTAACGATTAGAAATTATGAGCTTATGCCTTAATGCATCCCAGAACGATAAGCTCAACATAGACTTAAAATCCGATTTATCAGGAACTATTACTAAGTGCAGTAAAAAGTGTCATTGCGAGTCTGCCTTTAGCAGACTAA
>CAZWOY010000176.1:0-7780 GCA_964635255.1 uncultured bacterium | reverse complement strand
CGCCACGGAACATGAAAATAAACTTCTCTGGTAGGGCAGGCGTCCCCGCCTGCCAATGCGGTCTAACAAGATCGAAATGGCGGGCAGGGACGCCCGCCCTACCGGTAGGACTTTTTATTTTCTCAGTAATTACCCTTTAGATTCAATCAATTCCAAGCGATATTCCGTTTTGCCTGTCGATTCAATTTCGAGTATTTTCTCTGACTTCGCATCGATAACGACCGATCTTCCGCCGGTTTCGACCGTCCACCGGTCGCCGTCGGCGGCGACTACTTTGCCGCCGTTCCAGGAGAGGTTTCGTTTGAGTTTTTTCGGCAGCAGCAGCGATTCTCCGACCGCTCTCATCCAGCCCGAAGGCGAAAGAAGCGAGGGGAAGGTTTTATAATCGGGAATTATCTCAATGAACCCCGGTCTGTCGATTAGGTACCATAGGAAGTGGTTTTTACCTAATATTGCGGGCGCGCCCCAGATATCTGTTCCGAAAAACAGTTTGTCCCGGCATTTGACCATTCCCATCCGGCATTCATAAATCCACAGTTCGGTTTCTTTGCCCAACAACGTCCATTCCACTTCCGGCTCAATCTCGACCGGCGCGACCTCGTCGTTTTTTTCGGGAACATGATTTATGACTATCGCGCCGTTTACTACGCCCTCTGAGAATTTTGCCGGAATTGTCTCCGAACCGATTTTGGGCGTCTTCTGCAATTGAAAATGGATGTGCGGAACGGGCGACCTGCCGGAGTTGCCGCAGTGTCCTAAAAGTTGACCGCGTGAAACTTTTTGACCCGGATAAACGACGACGCTGCCCTGTTTAAAATGGCTGATCTCGCTGTATTCGCCGGCGCCGTGGTCGATGATGACGTAGTTGCCCCAGTTGCGCTCGGTGACCGCTGTGCGCGGCGGATTGTCATCGACGGTGTTTTCCACCGCATAAACCATCCCGGCAGCCGGAGCTAAAACCGGCAGTCCAAACGCATAAAAATCCGTAACTTCCAAGCCCAATCCGTGATACTGCCTGCCGCTCTTGTCCTTGACGACGAAATCCCAGGCGTATCGAAAAGTTCGCTTATGCGTCCATTCGCCGTCGTTGCCCTGCAATATCGTCCATTTGCCCAGAATCGGGAAGGTCAGGCTTGTTTTCTGCGTATCCCGCCGTTTCAGCCATCGCTTCGCCCAGCGCAGGTTGGCTTCGGGACTTTTTATAACCGACAGCGGCACGGGAATCAGGCGGGGCTTTTTCTGATTAAGGTAAAGCAGCTTCAACGGATAGAGAATCGCCAGCGTTACAGCGTTAAACGCAAAAACCAATGTCGGCAGCGTCTCGCCGGTGGTGGATTTTATGTTGCCCAAAACCTGCAGAGCCGCGTAGTCGATAATGCCCGCCATTATGACCGCCAGCGAAGCCAGCAGCCAGCCGTTGATATTAGCGATCACAAAAAATCCGCCGAACGCCAGAGCGGTCAGCACATAATTCAAGCCGTGAAACCCATCCAGCGATCCATGCAGGAAATAATAGGTTAACACTCCCAGCAGCGAACCCCAGATTCCGTAGATTAACGAGAGCCGCGAATACATCGCTAAAGCGGCTAAAACGAACACTCCGGAAATGAGGTTTTCCTGAAAAAGAATGTTCCCAAACGCTTTCACGAACTGAAACATCCCCAGCGGGAGCGCGTTGAACAGCCATTTGTCGAATATACTAAGCAGTTCGAGCGTGACGAACAAATCCGTGCCGCTCTTTGCCACGCCGATAGTCAACAGCAGCGGCCAGATGATAATCATGAACGGCGCGCTCAGCGTTGGCATGTCATTTTTAGCGAATAACGTCGCCAGCAGGACGGATATTATGCCGGAGAGCGCCGCGCCGATAACGAAAAAGGCGGCCATCCGGGCGTTCGGAACAGCGTGCATCCCGATCCCCAGCCCAACCAGTATGCCGCTGACGCCGAAAATCCCAGCCCGCCAAGCGGTTTCCTCCGCTCCGAACCAGCGCGCCGTAAGATTGGAAATTACATTCCCAACCAGCCCCATCGCCCCGACCACCGGATGAAAAAAACTGGCGATCAGAACCAGCGCCGACGTCGCCGGATGCGGCGCAAACGCCAACACGCCATAGCCGGTCAGGCAGATGCGCAGGAACTGCAGGACTCCGCCGATGCGGTGGTTTTTATTTGCCGCTGATGGATTCATAATCGGTTAAACAAGTTCTCTGTAGTTATTAATAAGCGCATAAAATAGTTTTATCTTTTGGGAGATCAGTTGTTTGGCTAACATTAGCGCAATACCGGCATTGTCAAGATGTTAGCAGATTGCTTAGTCTGCTAAAGGCAGACTCGCAATGACACTTTTTTCTGCACATAGCAATACAACGAGAGAATGCAGCTTTCATCCCCTTGAGTGCGCGCTTCAGCGCGCAATATACGCACTTTCAAGGGGATTATCCACAGGTTTCATCATAGAACATCGGAAATCTGCGCAACTCGCGTAATCTGCAGTCAGGTTCACGCCTCCTTCTTAATCTTAAACCTATCCGGCAATTCCTCGAATTCCTGCACGTATTCCCGCGTCTCGGCTTTCTTGATGATATGCACTTCACCATCCTCGATAGCAATCACCGCCGGACGGAGGTAGATGAACTGCAGGCTTTGGCTCAGGTTGTAAGCCCCGACTTTGGGGATTACAAGGTGTTCGCCGCGCCTTACGGGCGGGAGGGAAACGCTCGGATTTATCACGTCGATGTTCATGCACAAACCGCCGTAGATAACCGTATTTTCAAGCATTGTGCCGGCGTCATGGGCGGTTTGAATGTTGTACCGGTACCATTGCACCGATGAGAGCATATTCATGCCGGTATTGAGAACGACGCCCCGCCTGCCGTCGGGCAGACGTTTCTGGGCGGCTACCGTCGTTATCAGGGAGAACGGCTCATCGACCAGAGCCCGCCCCGGCTCGATCATCAGGCGCGGCAGTTCGGTCGGTTGAAAGGGGCCCATCATCAAAGTCGGGCAGATCGCCTCAGCGTACTGATCGTAAGTCGGACAGGTTTGATCCGCCGGAAGATAAGCCCAGTTCAAAGTATTCTGCGAGGCGAAGCCGCCGCCGATATCCCAATATTTGAGCTTAATTCCAAATTGGTCGCGTATTGCGGCGTAAAAATTAACAAATCCCTGGGCTCCCCGCTGATAAATCGTAACGTCATCGACATAGGTTCCGCTGTGCATCTGAATACCCACAACCTTGAGCTTTCCGCCGGAATGAGCGCGCTTGACCGCTTCATAAGCATGTCCGGCGTCCACGTTGAATCCGAACTTATGCCACGGCGGATCGTTGAGATTCATATTGATTCTAAGCCCGACTTCAAGCTGCCTGCCCAATTCTTCAGCAACATCTTCGATAACCAACAGCTCGTCGTAGTTGTCGATATTAACGATTGCGCCGTCCTCGAAAGCCCGTTTCAGTTCATCGCGTTTTTTATAAGGTCCGTTAAAGACTATTTCGTTGCCGGGGACTCCCAGGTCTCTGGCGATATCGTATTCAAAGCCCGATACAACTTCCGCCCAGGCGCCCTCCTGGTGTAAAATGGAACAAACTGATTTCAGGTAGTTCGTCTTGTAGGAATAGGAAATCTGGAAATTGGGATAGCGAGTTTTAAAGGCGCGATTCAGATCGTGGCAGCGTTCGCGCAAATCCCCGACCGACAGCACAAACAGGGGCGAACCATATTGCGCGACGAGGTCTCTAACTTCCAGTCCTTCGATTCTATTTATCGGAACCGCCGCGGGAGGCCTGCCGAATTTGTTGGCTACTCCCGTCTGATGGCGGACTATGGTCGGTTTCATGTAAGGTTTCTTATCAGCCATTGTCTTCCTCCGTTACTTGATGATAGTGCAATTCGCCGTCGATGGTCAGGTTTTCCAGATACTTCATCGGACAGATCAAATCGGTCGCATGGCGAACGAAAGTTATGCCCGAATTCGCCGGCGGAAGCGGTTTTACGTCCTTTCCAAGAGCGAGATCGACGATCTGTTTGGGCAGGTTTTGATTAGCGCCGGCGCCTAAGTAAATCCAGGCGGGAAAGCGAGGATTTATTTCAAGCAAATACAGCTTTTTCGTGTTTGTCTCCTGCAAGATCTCCAATTCGCAGGGACCGGCCCATTTAAGCGCCTTTAAAATCTTCTCGGACAGATCGTGAAGTTCTTTGTTTTTGATCGTGATCGCCGACCAGGCTTTGCCTTTCTCCGTGATTCGCAGTTTTCGAATCGGTATGGCTCCTAATAGCTTTCCATCCCTGTCTCCCACTGCGCAGACGTTTAACTCCTCTCCGTTCAGCGACTCCTGAACCAGAACCGGCAGCCCCCATTGATTCCTGAGTTTTTCAAAGTTCTGCAGCGCCTGTTCCCTGGTCGTACACCGGTAAGCGTCGTAAAAGACGCCTTTGATATACAACGGATACTTAATTTCATCCAGCGCGTCGTCGAGTTTCGACGGATCGAGGATAGCGTTGGTTTTAGGCGTCGGAATTTTATTTTCTTCGCAGAAGCGGATCAGGTTTCTTTTCGACCGTTTTTCAACCGTCTCGTTCGACGGTATGAACATCGATATGCCGGCTTGCTTCAACTGTGGTTCGAGTTTCTGATACAGCTTAAGCTCGCTGTCCAAAGTCGGAATCAGGACGTCGATTTTAACGGAATTGTGAATGTACAGAATTCGGTCCAACACCGTCCGGCTGTCCTGGTTGGGGTACGGGATTAAATATGCGTGGTCGAGCAGATCGCCGTCGTAAAGACCGGTATCGTAAACGTCGTAAGCCAGACCGATTATTTTACCATCCCATCTCTGCGGGTGATGCAGCGACCTGATAACGCCCAAGCCCGGCGCCGGATTATCCGTGGCGTGCATTCCGGTTACTGCTGCGTTGACTCCCATCAGTCCGTCAATCCCATTTCTTTCATCTGTCGATAGAAGTCGTCCAAGTCTTTGCGGGCGGTATTTTCATCGACCTCGAATTCTCCGGTGATCAGTTCGAGAATCTCCGGGGGTTCCTTGCCCTCTTCGATTTTCCTGAATATAAACTGACCGGTCGGATTGAGCGTGTATGTAAGTCCGTCGCTGTGATCAAACAAAAAACCGGAGTTACTCAGAGTCAATTCGGTCTTGAAAACTTCAGGCATAACAGCCTCCAATTGCTTCAATGATGTATCTGTAGCTTTTAATATAAATTAAGCGGCGGTCAAAAAATATGTTCGGAGTGAAAATCAACGCTTGAGAGATAAATTCGTTGGCGGACGGGCGGTTCTTCTGAAATGAAATGTGAATGCGCGCGCGATTTTGTGGAGTGCACGCTGAAGCGTGCACTCCAATACTAATTTATTTCGCTGCCTCCCAAAGGTAAAGCTTCCTTATTACTACTGTGTGCATTAAATAGTGTACATAGTCCTTGGTGTATATAAACCAAAACTCGTTCCCACGCTCCTGCGTGGGAATGCATACTTAGCTATATAAGGTCGATATGCATTCCCACGCAGGAGCGTGGGAACGAGTCGGTAATTGGAGCGTGGGAACGAGTCGGTAATTGGAGCGTGGGAACGAGTCGGTAATTTGGCGCGTGGGAACGAGTCGGTAATTTGTACACTGTTTATTGCACTTGGCAGTAAAATAAGACGCTATCCCGCCGTCAGGCAATTTCAGGAAAATTCCTTTTCAAAAACCAGAAGCCGATAGGATATATCGCCACGCTTATGCAGCAATTGAAGCGATTCACCCGCCGCATTACTGGCAAATAACGCCTTCAAGAATTTACCGGGCAGCAGCCCATGGAGCAGAATGTTTATATTTCGCATAATTTTCAGCGAGGCGTAATTTCGGGTTTTAAAACTGCCCGATAAGTCCAGGTTTTCCCTAAGAACAAAGCCATTTTTACCGAAAAGTTTTAAAAAATCCTTATAAGTATGGATTTTGTTCAAATGCCAATATTTTTTAAGCGCTTCTAAAGATTTTTCATCACTAAGATTTTTTAAAATGTCTTCGACTAATATGAATTTTCCTCCCTTCTTCAGAGCCTTGCTCAAGTTTTTGACGGTCGATTCAAGATCCGGACTGTGTATAAGCGACTCTATGGCAATTATTGCATCATACCTATCTGTTATAACATCATCATAGCTTTTCAAATAGAATCTGCATCGGTCAGCGATCCCGCGTTTTTTTGCTTCCCGTTCGGCGATTTCCCACTGAAACCGGCTTAAGGTCAAGCCATCGTACGTTCCGCCGATTTTATCATACCAATCGAATATTGTGCCGCCAAAACCGCAGCCGGCGTCCAAAACCGATGGACTTTCGGGAAGGTTGGCTTTTTCGAGCGCTATTTCGTTGATTATTGTCGATGAATGTTTTTTGGATTTTGCACCTTTTTCCCCCTCGCCTCTCTCAAGGCTTTTATGCATCGTAAATCCGGCATAACGATCTCCGAACTTCAGTAAATTTACTAATTGGATTATGTAAGAAAGCCCATTGTAGTATTCGGCGACATTTCTATAAAACAACTTCACACTCATGACCTAAAATTTGGACTTGAATTTTTCAAATTCGCTTTTGAATTTTTCCGATGCATCGCGCCAGGTATATGTTTTACGACTGACTATCGATTCCGCGCCATTTAACAGGGGATCTAAGAGCTCCGGTTCTCTTGCAATATCGAGGAATCGATCTGCCATTGTCTCTATATTTTGAAACACCAAACCGTTGAGTCCTTGCGCGATATGATTTTTAACGTTGCCGGCGTCTAATCCCAATATTGGCAGTCCAAAAGTCGCAGCGTCCGCCACCGCCATACCGTAGGTTTCCATTTTAGATGGCGAGAGAAACAGGTTGCTGATTGTGTAGAAACATTCAAGAATTTTTTTAGGATGCTGTCCAAGAAAATCTACCTTATCGATTAATACTTGATCGTTTTGCACAAATTCCTTGCAAGCGCCGGTATAAGCCGGTTCAGCGTCAGTTCCGCCTAAGATTCTGATTTTAAATCTATCATTTTTCCGGGCATGTTTACTTAAAGCTCCCAGAAATTCTAAAACGCCTTTGCGCCTTATTAAATTGCCGACTATCAAACCATCGACGCCGTTCATCTCCCTGTATAATACCGCCGGTTTAAATCGCAGAGCGGGCTTAACAACCATAATCGGCGTGTGAATGAAGCCGCGCTCGATCAGCACTTGACGGCTGAATTCACTGGTTACTAAAAAACCATCGAAACAACTGAACAGACCGTTTTCTCGTTCGACAATTTCTTTTCTTTCATCCTCACTGATTCCAGGCTCCAAACTCGGCAAATGATGAACAATTAAGAATGTCGGATAAAATATGTTGTTTAACATTTCTTCGGTTAAACTATTTAAGTAGAGTGTATCTATAAATACGATACAATCTTCCCACGTTTTTTGACGGCTCAGAAAACTATGCAGATCGCAAATGTCGGTATCCCCGCCATTATTTGACAGCGCGTTAATTAAGCTGCCATTGTAGATATTGCCGCCGGTCGGTGAAGCATAGTCTTCCGGCAGAATAAAAACGAACTTTGTCGAATCCTTCGGTTTGTCTTGAATCATCCATTCTTTATACGGCGCATCGATTGATTTAATCGGTTCAAATGCTGTTTTCATAACTGCTCCATACTTGGTCGGATTCATAAAGCGTTATTTTCAAAATTCCGTTGAAGGAATCCATTATTGATTTATAGGGCTATTCACTTTACTAATGTTACCACTACATGTTGTGGTTTGATAGT
>CAZWOY010000175.1:0-7823 GCA_964635255.1 uncultured bacterium | reverse complement strand
CGTGGGAACGAGTTACGAAGTATGCATTCCCACGCGGGAGCGTGGGAACGAGTTAAACCTTGTTTAGTAAAGTATGCGTTCCCACGCGGGAGCGTGGGAAGGAGTTAACAAGTTAATACTCTAATTTAATGTCATACCTTACAATAAGCAAGCAATAATTGACTGTATGCAACTTTTTTATTTCGGTAATAAAATGCGGATATTATGAGAAAAAATCTCCCGCCTACCCAAAAGGCGGGAGATTGAAAAAACAAAATCGCACAATTTTACTTAATCAACATCAACTTCCGAGTCTTAACAAATTCACCCGACTGAATTCTGCAAAAGTACAGCCCTGACGACAGCATATTGCCGGCGTCATCGACTCCCGTCCAGGGGATCGTATAAACTCCGGCTTTCATCTCGCGGTTTACAAGCGTCGCCGCCTCTCGTCCCTGGACGTCGTAGATTTTAATGGATACGCGGCTGTCGAAAGGCAAGCCGTAATTTATCCTCACCATCGAATTAAACGGATTCGGATATGCCGCCGACAGGAAATATTCCTGCGGAACAGCCGCATCCGCAACTGCGTCAAGCGCCGTAAACGCATCCGTTTCGTAGGTTAATCCCGCGCCGGTTTCAAAGTTTGTCGCGGTCAACGGTAAAATCCGGTTCTCAATTGCCGACCAAAGCTCCAGTTCAAACGCTTCGCCATCGGCAAGACCATCCTTAACGTCCGTCGTCGGATCGTCACCCCAGACCGCCAAGCCGAATTTGCCTGCGCAACAGCTTCCCAATCCGACAATGTCTCCATCCGTGTTCAGAGCGGCTGCGCGGTCGCCCTCAGACGGCAAATAGCCGTTTATTTCCCTGATCAGGACGCTCATATTTTCACCGGTGTTCGCAGGCTGATCCCACGGTCCGCCGGCGTATTTATTTCCGGTTTCAGCCAGAAAATCGCCATCCTCCCGCTGCGGATAGACCAGAGTTACATCTTCATCCACCTTAATGAGATAGCCCTGCGTCTCCCGCCACGGCGTCATGTTTGAAAAACGCTGCGCCGGAACCATAAACGAGCCGGTTATGTCTTTAGCGATAATCACATGGTCCAGAATCGGAGCCAGAACTTCAAATTCAGGGGCGCGCGCCGGAATCTGCCGCGTTGGATAGTAGGCGGCGATGTTCCAATTCCGGTGCAGTTCGATTTCAGCATCCTCGGCTATTTCAATCCCCGTAAACGAAAGCTCGGTATCCTCGTAAGCCTTGACCTTATAGCCCCGCGTCAAATCCCAGTGATCTATGCCGTTGAAATCATGATTGGGAGCGTAAAACCTCCCGAATTCATCTTTTACAATCATAGCCTGATTTTGATCGCCAACTCGCAGTTGATTGAACATCAACTCAACATCCGGACCTTCATTGCCCGTCCAGACCCCCGCCGGAAGGATGTTCAGCGAAATCATGTTCCAGCCCTCGTTCAGCGGTATGTTGACAAACTTGCCTCCGTCATGGAAAATCCCCTCCGCACAGCCTCCGATGATGGACAGGTGTCCAAGGCGCAGTTCAAGCTCATTGTCTTCGGTCATTAAACTGGTTATGCCTTCCATCATCCACTCTTCCTCGTCCGGCGCCCATAACGCCGCGCCGAATCTGTCATAATCAAGATTTAGGGCTTCCAACATGGCGAAATACTCGTCGTCCAGATTAAAGGTAACGACCATTTCACCCATATTAAACATATAATCCATCATATCATTCAGTTGCACGGAATCAGGCCCTATCGACCAAACTTGAAAATCGGCAAACATCCACAAGGCGTCCTGCAATTCCTGATCAGGGCTGTGAATGCCGGCAAATTCAATGGGTTGCCCCATTTGAACAACGATATTGTTCAGGACGAGGTGAATTTCGATATCTTCATCGATCGCTCCCGGCTCAAATAGCGCTTCCGTCCCCGACATTCCGTCCATGTAAGTTTGGAAGCTCTCCCCCAAATTATAGGCGCGCAGGTCGTAATTGGGGATCGTAAACACTTCGCCTTCCTGAACAGGCTCGCCATCGACGGAAATGCGCATTAACGGCCCCGGTCCTTGCCCAGGGATATATGTTCCGAAATACAAGAAGTAAGTGATCGTATTAAGCTCTTCGCCAAAGCCCATGTAGGGTATTATTATCCCATTGTCGCGCAGTTGATCCGAATGCAGAAAAATTGTCCCATCGTACCAATCGCCCTCTTCGGGAGTGAACGTTACCGTTAAATCGAAATCCGCGCCTGGTTCAAGCGTAATCTCATTCTCAAAATCCGCAGCAATCCCGTCGCCTTCGATAAACATATTATCAAACGTCACCTCCAAATCTCCATCGTTGGAGATATTCACGATACGCTCCGCAGTCTCGCCGGCAATCACAACGTCAAACTCGAGGTGCATGGGATCGTAAGCGACGCTGCCGTAGTGAACGCAACTGCCAAAGAGGTTTACGCCGACCTCTTCTTCTTCATAACTGTTGCTCTCGATGACCAGCCGCGCCTGCTTATTGCCCAGGGATTCAGGATCGAAAGTTATGTCGATCATCTCGGACTCGCCGGTTTCGAGGTTGAAACTGCGGCGTCCGCTGAAACTGAATTGATCGGCGTTGTTGCCTTCAAGGCTAATACCGGAAATCCGCAATCGCGAATTGCCCCGGTTGGATACAATCAATCCCCAGGTTCGATCCTGACCGGGATCGACTTCGCCGAACTCGTGAATATCAGCGCTCAATTCAATATCCGGCGCCACTCCATTACAGGCGAGCGGCAGTTCGAAGGTTCCTTCATCGGGATCGTTGCTGGTAATGCGCATGATCGTGTTTGCGATCGCGCCGCGCTCGTCCGCAGTGCAGTGCACCGGTATAACGCGCTCGCGTTCGGCAAATAGATTAAAGGACGTCCCGCCGGCGACGATCTCGAAATAATCCGCATAGGGACCGATAAACTCGATATTTTGAATCTCAAGCGTCAGATTGCCGTCATTTCTTATCGGAATATTATACCGGTACCAGGCTCCCAGTTGGACGTCGCCCCAATCGACAACTTCGAGGTCGCAGGCAATATCCGGCTCGCGCTCGTCCAGTCCGGTTCCGCGCAACGGAACGTCCAATATCCTCTCATCCGGATCGTCGCTCTCAATGCGCAGCCAGGTTTCATGCTTAATGCCATTCGAAGTCGGCCGGAACCGAACGACAATTTCGCGTTCTTCATCCGGCTCGAGATCAAACTGCCCTCCGCCGTCTTGAATCTGGTATTGACCGGCGTTGTTGCCGATAATTCGAGTATTGCTCACGTTCAGTTCTACGACGCCCTCGTTGCTGACCGTCAAAGTTCTTTCGACAGATTCGCCTACAGATACTGTACCAAAAGCTAAATTTTCAGGATCGACGGCAATGTCGGGTACTTGCGGAGGATTGAGGATTGCTCTTAAGGGAACGCTCAACTCCGGTTCATCGGGATCGGAGCTCCTTATTATCAACGCGCCTTCTCTTTCGCCGAGCGGTTCGGTCGCCCTGAACCTGAGATGGATTGTACGGCTTTCACCGCGGTCGAGACGCCCAATGTAGGGAAACTGCGTCCAGGTGAAACCGTTGCCCGTGGAATAACCCCTGATACTCAGAGGGTCTCCCCCGCCGTTGTTCATGATTCTGATGGTTCTATCGACAGGCTGCCCGACTATGGTCTCCCCAAAATCGACCGGTGAAGGTATTACTGCTAAATTCGCGGCAGGATCGATAGCGGTTCCACTCAATTGTATTTGAACGCGCCGTTCATCCGGGTCGTTGCTGATGATGGCTAAAATGGCGTTCTTCTCCCCGGCAGGTTCTACCGGCTGAAAACGTACATCGATGTATCTTTGTTCATTACTCGCCAAAGTGAATGGAGCGCCGCCGCTCATAATCCTGAAGCTGTTGTTATTTAAGGTTGTCGCCGTAACGCGAAGATTGGAATTGCCCCGTCCAAGATTTTGGATTGCTATTCTGACGTCGCGATGCGATCCAATGGGCGTATCGACAAATCTGAGATTATCCTGTAAAATATGTATATCCGGCAGGGCTGGAATGGCTCTGCCCCTTATTTCCACATCCAATGGATTATTACCCCGGTCATTTGTTTCAAAACGAAATACAGCCGATTTATCGCCGGGAGTCAATGGGCGGAATCTGAATAGGAAAAAGCGTCTGTCTCCCGGTTCAAGCAGGTAATTATTCCTCGCCGAAACGTATTGAAAATGGCTGCCGCGGTTCTGAATAAAATCTAAAGGGAGTATAGAAAGGTCTTGGCTGCCGGTGTTTTCAATGTATAAAGGCAGGACTTGCATATTGCCGACGGCAATTTCGTTAAATTCAAGGCGTTCGGGATCAAGACTGACTTCAGGTCCAACTATGATATACACGCGCCTTACCCAATCGTTTTCCCCATTCGGATCGTTTCCGGTTCTCACAATCCCATCGAGAGCGTAGGTTCCAGGCCTAAGCGCAGGATGATCCGGCTCGAGGTAAACAGTATAACTGCGCATGCCGGCGGGACAAGTTTGAATTTGCCTGTTTGTCGACCAAATACCTTGATTTCTATCGATATCAATTACTCGAATAGTTAGCGTAATAGCGCCTCTATGAAACCTTTCGGTAAAATAGTCAAAGCGGGCAAACCATCCATGCCCATCCTCAATATCATAAGGATCGATATTGCGATAGTTATCCGGAATGTTAAGTTCCTGATCCTGATTTATCGCAGTTCCCAAACTGACGTTAACCGCTTCGAAATCGACATTGTTATCATCCCAAAGGGCAATGCGGACGTCATCGATCCAGCAGCCGGGGGTATTTTTTTCTCCCTCATAAGAAATAAATGTAAAACGCACCCACACTTGATCCTGTTCGTCTAAATCGTTACGGTTGTAAAAATTCGTGAATGGTTCGATATCACGCGTCCAATCCTCTTGAGAGTCTCTTATTCTATATTCGAAATCTTCGCCGTTGGTGGAAACTCCGATATAAAAACGATCCGACCTTTCACAAACACATTTATACCAGTAACTGATATTGGCGGTTTCCCAATCGACTTGATTTATATCAAAGGGGCCGAAAGTGACTGTGGAAACGAAATCCTCCGGATAAGGTCGCCCGCCCGCCGGATCGACGCCGTTGTCGCCGCCGCGCGCGCACCACAGAGCGCGCTGCCCCGAATGATGCGCCGCATCATCGACGCCCCAGGTTGGATCGCCTAAGAGCGTCCATCCCTGTGTAGGCCAGTGTCCTTCGAAATCTTCTTCGACAATAATGTGAATGTCGTCCCGGTTGGTGAACCGTTCGTTAAATTCTTCGTTCGCCTGGGCGTTTCGGACCGAACGCTGAGCGAAAATATCGGTTGTGAATGACAAGGTTAGCAGTAGAATCAGCAAGAAAACCGAGAATGGAAACACGGAGCGTTTCACGCTTCCTCCTTCGACAAAATATTAAATTGTATTTCTCCAAAAATAGAATAACAAAGAAAATAACCATTGACCTGTATCACACCAAGACTCCGAAGTTAACTTTTTTGGTAGGTTCGATTTATTTACCCATTTATTGCTCATGAAGCGAGCTTCACCACGGAACATGAAAATAAACTTCTCCGGTAGGGCAGGCGTCCCTGCCTGCCAGTGCGTCCCTGCCTGCCAGTGCGATCCTGCCTGCCAATGCGTTCCAGCAAGGTTGCGAAGGCAGGCAGAGACGCCTGCCCTACCGGTGGAATTTTTTATTTTCCCGGTATTTATTCCGCCCTGTCTCCATTTTCTCCAACTTTGAAAAACTCCCGCACAGATTCTATCTCGGAATTTACTGCTTCTTTCACAGTTCCATTAAATACGAGCTTTCCCTTCTGCAAGTACACGATGCGATCCGCGATGCGTTTGATTGAAGCGAGCTCATGAGTTACGACCACGACAGTCAGTCCCAAATTATCTCTCAGGTCGAGCAAAAGTTTATCGAGATGGTAGGAAGTAACAGGATCCAGTCCTGCAGATGGTTCGTCGCAGAAAATCAGCGGCGGATCTAAAGCCAGGGCTCGGGCGAGCGCCGCTCTCTTTCTCATACCGCCGGACAATTCATTCGGCGTCAGGTCGAAAGCATCCCCGAGTCCTACCTGCCGCAGTTTCAATTTAACGACTCGTTTGATTACGGCGTCAGGCAGACTTGTGTGCTGTTCCAATGGAATGGCGAGATTGACGCCGACATTTTTTGATCCTAACAGAGCCCCATGCTGGAATAACACTCCAATTTCACGCCGCATTAACTCGCGTTCTTTTTCTTCCAGATCCCACCAATCCTTGTCGAATACGCGCACATTGCCTTCAAGCGGACGCAGCAATCCGATAAAATTCTTCATTAAAGTCGTCTTCCCCGAACCGCTTCCGCCAATTATGGTGACAACTTCGCGCGGAAATATTTTCAGGTCGATTTTTTCGAGTATTACCTTATCGCCGTATCCGGCTTTGAGGTTAATTACTTCGGTCAGGGGAGTTTTCTCAGGCACTTTTAATAACCTTGGATGAACAAAGACACGAAATATTTAAGCGTATTTCGTGCCTTTGTAGAATAGACCGCTTAAGCAACCGTTATTTTATCTTCAAGATAAACGTCCTGAATTGTATGGAATATCTCGACGCCGTCTTTCATCGGGCGCTGGAAAGTCTTTCTGCCGGAGATCAATCCCATACCGCCGCCGCGTTTATTAATAATCGCGGTTTTAGCTGCGACCGCAATGTCGTTCTGACCGGAAGCGCCACCGGAATTGATCAGCCCAACGCGTCCCATGTAATTGTTGACGACCTGATAGCGAACCAGATCGATGGGGTGGTCGGTCATCAGGTCGGTGTACATCGAATCTTTGTATTTTCCAAAGCTTCCGTGTTTTTCGTTCATCGCGATGTAGCCGCGCTTTTCGTTCGGCAGCTTCTGTTTAATGATATCCGCCTGAATGGTGGCTCCAAGGTGGTTTGCCTGCCCGGTCATATCCGCGGATGAATGATAGTCGGTTCCGTCGATCTTAAACGCCGGATTGCGCAGGTAGCACCAAAGGATAGTTACCATTCCCAGTTCATGCGCGTAAGCGAATGCGTCCGCGATCTCCTCAATCTGGCGGTTCGATTCTTCAGAGCCGAAATAAATTGTCGCGCCAACGGCTGCCGCGCCGAGATCGAAAGCCTGGTTGATCGATCCGAATAGTATCTGATCGTGGGTGTTGGGATAGGACAACAGTTCGTTGTGATTGATTTTAACGATGAACGGAATTTTGTGCGCCCATTTGCGGGAAACCGCGCCTAAAACCCCGAAAGTAGAAGCTACGGCGTTGCACCCGCCTTCAAAAGCCAATTCGCAGATGCTGTTCGGATCGAAATAGATCGGATTTGGCGCAAACGAAGCGCCGCCCGAATGTTCGATGCCCTGATCGACCGGCAATATCGAAAGGTAGCCGGTTCCCGCCAAGCGTCCATGATCGTAGATTGTCTGCAGATTGCGCAATACCGCGGGCGGTCTGTCGGTAAACGCAGAAACGCGATCCACAAAATCGGGACCGGGGAGATTTAACTGATCCTTGGGAATTGCCTTGCTTTCATAAGCGAGCAACTCTGTTGCCTCATCCCCCAATAACTCGTGTATCTTGTCTATGAAATTACCCATCGGAAATCCTCCTGTGTTTAAACCTTTATGATAGAAAGGTATGCAGTTCTTTGAAGCAGCTCAATATTTACTACTACGCGCATTATTACTACGTGCCTAAAATAGCTGCCATCTCCAGGAATCTGATGGAATGCGGATATTAATCAATATCA
>CAZWOY010000174.1:0-7837 GCA_964635255.1 uncultured bacterium | reverse complement strand
TCTTTGTCGTAATTTGTCCAATTAACGCCGTCGTATTTTTGTAGTTGTGACCTTCATGTTCGTTATATGCGTCTTCCGGCGGGAAAAAATCGAAAAATATGCCGCTGTCCTTAAATGCGCGCAGCGTTTCTTTATTCAACCGGCTCGCCGAGGGCAGCATAAGCATCAGAATGACCAGATTCTCCATGACGTCGTTGGGCGTAAACCGGCTGCCCTTTTCAACGATCAGCGTCCTGCCGCCGCTGGAAATATCGAGCGTCTGCCGGTACGGATGCTCGCGGTTCTTAAGCGCGGCTAAGGTCTGCCGGTAGATTTGCGTTGTCGGTACGATCCAGAGAACGATACCGGTCTGGCGTTTTAGAAAGATCCGGTTCGCTAAATCGATCGCATGACAGGCTAACAGCGTCTTGCCGCCGCCGGTCGGGATTTTGATATAGAAATCAGGCAGATGCTCGCCGATCCCGTTACGCTTGGAAATATAATTGTCTAATCCAATCTTTTTCCACGCCTTTGCCGGAAACGGATGGTCTGCCTCGGGATCGATTTCTTTTATTTTATAATAACGCTCCTTTTCCTCATACAGAGCTTCAAGATAGCGTTTTATTGCGGTCAAGGACCGTTCCTGATAATCCTTTAGTTTCATAATTAATCCGCAAGCCGGTAAATCTCAAACGGCAGTTGACAGTAATCGATCCGGTATTCGTTCAGATAGTCGATATCGAGAAACTTTTGCGGAGCGAATACCAAACGGCGGCGATTATTGTGCGGCGGCAGGCTCTTGGCGAAACTGAGCGTTAAAGCAGCTTTATTCGAGCGCAGATAGTCGATATCCTGCCTGTAGATCAGGTACACATCGTAATGGCGCGAGGCGCCGATAAAACCAGTGGTCTCATTCATTGCATCTTCTTTAAACTCTTCTCCGGTGGCGGTAAAGAAGAGGCAGCGCGCAAATTCATGATAGGTCGGAAGCTGATCGCCTTCAAGAATCGAATGCAGTTCAATCTCCGGACCAAGTTCGAAGAAAGAAAAAGTCCCGCCCAATCCTTCGCGCAATTGCGGATCCTTAGCATCCGGGACGCCGTTAATCACCCGCCGGACACGCTCGGCGGTTATGGAGTCGGCATAGTCCTCGCATTCGACTAAAATGAATTGACGGTTGCCGCCGTCTTTTTTGTTTAAGTCCAGAACGGCATGAGCAGTTGGACCTGAACCAGCATAAGAGTCTAATACAATCGAATTACTATTTGTCGCCTGACGTAGTAATTCTTTGATCAATGATATAGGTTTAGGAAACTTTATTGTTTCTTCGCCCATAATCAATCTTAGTTCTCGTGTTCCTTGAACTGTGTAATCAACATTTAGTAAAGACGAAAAACCGGTATAATCGTTTTTCCTTTCATACAGATACCTTTTAAACCGAGGTTTGCTTCCCGAATTCTTTGGCCACAAAATTCTATTTTCATCAATCAAACGTCTAATAGTGGAACGCTGGTATCGCCATCCATTTTCTGGAGATGGTGAATATTCAATTCCTGTTTCTGGATTGATAATATTGAAATGTAAGTTTGGACGTTGTTCTTTCGTAGCAAGTCCATCTATTGAAGAACTCATCCAAGGCCCGCGAGGGTCATTATCTGGATTGCTGTATTTGGATTCATCAATTTCCCTCCCTCTTAGTCTAATATTATCTGATTTTGAATAACATAATATATATTCGTGGTCGATAGAAATGCCATTTAGCGTTCTGCTATCCACATTTTGCCGGCTATGCCAGACAAAGCTTGCCATAAGTTTATCTTCCCCAAATATCTCATCAAGTATTAATCTAAGATTTGCATATTCAATTTCGTCGATAGAGACAAAAAAAATACCATCCTCACTTAACAACTCCCTCAACAACTTCAACCTCGGCGTCATCATGCACAGCCATTTATCATGCCGCGTTAAATCTTCACGATCGACGACTTTCCCCAGCCATTCCTGCATTAGAGGGCTGCTGACATTATCATTATAAACCCATCCTTCGTTACCGGTATTATAAGGCGGATCGATGTAAATGCACTTGATTTTACCGGCATAGTTGGGCATTAGCGCTTTCAGAACTTTCAGATTATCGCCGTGAACGATCAGATTATCGTGCAGCGACATATTGCCGGTCAGGCTTTTTTCTTTGCGGGGGACTAACTGGTGATAAGGCGCGCCTAAGTGGTAATTCTGGACGAACGATTTGCCTTTGAATTGGAGTAGGGGCATTTGGGACTTCCTATGCAAACAAAACTTGTGATCTTCAAACTAACTGAACTGAAAATTAATTTAAATAGGCTCGATTGTCAAGTTATTGCAAACCTTCACTCGAGAATAATGTAAGCGTTTGCCGGACCCACCGCCAAGTGTTTGACCTAAAGCATACGGGCAAAAAGTCCGTTTATGCCTTTTTAAACTATTTAAAATTCAAGATTTTCTTTGTCGCCGTTTTCATTCCCGATCGCAGTTTAACGATATAAACTCCCGCAGCCCATTCCTGCGCGTCGATCCTGGTTGAGTGCCGGCCCGGATCCAATTTGCCGGGAGCGATTGTCTCAACGGTTCTGCCGTTTACGCTGTAAATATCGATTCTCGTATTCGCAGCAACAGGCAGCGAATATTTCAAAACCGCTGTCGAATTAAACGGATTCGGATAGACCGACTCGATCCCAAATTTCAGAGGCAACTCGTAAGATTCTGTGGCGGCGAGGTCGATCACATCGAGGATAACGTCTATGACTGATCGATCGCCTCTGCCTGTATGGTCGAAATTGATCGATCCTTCGTAGGTCGATGGGAATAAGCCGCGTGCGTTTAGAGTGAGGTTTAGTTCGGTTTCACTCATCGGTTCGACGGCGCCCTCGTACAGGTTCAAATCCATCCAGCCTGTGTAAGTCCCGAGCTGCCAGACGTCGATGCGGTCGCCTATTTCATTCAGGTAGTCGTTGATCATAACCATAAACACGTTGCCGAATCGGTCATAATCGGTCGCGATATGAATGCCTCCCGCCTGTCCGATTTCTTCGGTTTCCAGCAAAGCGACAAAGGCGGTATCCTCAGTAGTGGGATTGTATTTGTGAACCGCGCAGAAATGCTGTCCCGGATTTTCGCAGATATAGAGACAGCAGCCGTCCGGATCTTCCGCCCAATAAGTCATGCCGGTTATGCGGGGCCAATAGGAATCCAGCGCCGTTATCCACTCGCCTTCGAAATCAACCGCGATAATCGACCGGTTGTGGGAATGTATCCACAGGACGTCCCGATCCGGGTCGTAGGCTATCGACCTGTTGGTCGCGTAAGGTCCGCGAAATGATTGAATCAACGCGCCGTCCGTAGTAAAGCCATAAACCTCCTGTTCGCCGGAACCCCATAAAAGGTCGCGTCCATAAGTCAGATCAAACATGCCTTCGCGAGCTTCTCCCACCTGCTGAAAGCTCCGCAGTCTGGCGCCGTCGTTGTCGAACACGTAGATCATGTTCGGATTCTGCCCATTCTGCCCGCTGGCGTAAAATTCGCCGTTTGCATAGACGACGCCTTCCATCCCCAGATCGTTGACTTCCGGTCCGACGACCAGCTTTCTAATCCGCCTGCCAAACCCCGATTCGCCCTCGGCAAAAGTCCTTTCCGCAGACCACTCCAAGGGGCCATTGCCGTTGTTTGAGATCGTGAACGGGACGTCGCGGGACTCGTTTTCCGGGAGACCTTCTTCTATGCGGTCGGTGGATAGTTCAAATCTTGAAAACAGCAATCCGAAGTTGACTGTAATCGTATCATCCTCTTCGACTTCAAACGCGCCTAACGTCGAATCGTTGTAGCCTTCGGCGCGAGCGGTCAGATGGTAGTTATCCCCGATTAACGCCTCGATCGAATATCTGCCGGCGTCATCGGTAATGGCGGAAAATCCCTTGGAGGTCATCACTTCTGCGCCTCGGACCGGGAACCGTGAAGAAGCGTCCCAGACCGATCCTCGAAATACGCCGGTTATGAAGGACGTGGCGGTCGTGAACGTAATCGCCATTTCATTTTCGATTTGCTTCGCGCCCGGAGTGTATTGATTCCAGTAGGTGTATTCCAATCCACCGCTGTCGTCGAGGTTGGATATGCCGATTGTGCAGTAGGGAGTGTCGTTGCGCGCCTGCGTCCCCTGATTCTCGATTTCTTTATACTGAAACGTGATAATGCCGTCGCCGGTGTAGGTCGGACGAAATTCGGGATCGAAAAGGATAATCTCAAATGTCTCCGTTGCGCCGCGCCCGCCTTGAACCAGGCGTTCCATTTTATTCCATTCGATAATGAACCGGCCCTCTTCATCGTCGTGATGAACGAGTATTTTCGACTCATTCGCAGTCCGCAGGTTGTCCCACCAAACGCAAAGCTGGGCGTCCGGTCCTAAAGCCTGTCCGATATGCCGGTTGCGGAACGCCGCCAGTTCAGCCTGGTCGCCGAACGCAGCCCAGCCGTTGGTGCATACTGTAATCGTATCGAACGTTTCACCGTAGTATTGAAAGTCGAACGGCAGCGGCAGCGCGACGCTCTCATCCTGATTATCGTTGGGATCGTTTAAGTTTAGTTCGGTTCCATCGAACTGGTTGTTATCTTCGCCGGGATCGATTTCTATCCAGTCGTAATCCGGCGCCATTTCCCACTCTTCGTCGCCTGAGTCGAAACATACATAGCCGTATTCATCAGGCCCGAACGGATCGCCGTTCCCCGGTTCGCCTAAAGTCACGCTGAAAGTGGTCGTATCCCGGAATCCATCCTCGGATTCGACCGCCAGCGTCATTTCAACCTGCATCCCCGGAATGGCTGCGGGACTGGCTTGCAATTGGAAAGGATCGCCCGCCGCGCGGCTGTTTTCGCCGGCGTCGATAGCGTTGTAGTCCGCTTCATCTCTGCGAATCAGAACCGCGTCGTTTTCAGCCGTCAAAGTTGCATTAAAGGCTGAAATAGCGAACCTGCCGGCGTTCGCAAGCGTTATATCGACGTCCCGGATTTCGCCGCGGTCTAAATCGCCGCCTTCGATATGCACGGTTTCAGCGATAATTCTTGCCGCTTCGACCTCCAGCGGTATCATCGAACGCCACGAAAGCTGTTCGCCGCTGATATCGACTTGTATGTTTAGATTTCGCAGATCGGGACACGCCGGATCGACGTTTAATATGAAATCAACAATTTCCGCATCTCCCGGCTCCGGAGCCTCCTCGAGCTGCAAATCCTCGCTTATAATCTCTATCCAGGGCGAATCGGAAACAATTGTTATCTCAAAAGGCGCGTCATCAGGCGCTTCTTCGCCGAAATTGCCAATATCGAAGCCGATCTCGACTCGCTCGCCGGGGTTGATGGCGTTATTATCATTTCCGTCGCTCTCGCCCTCTCTATCATCGTCGATTGTGAATCCGGCAACGCCTAAATGCGAATCGAACGGTTCAATTTCAGCCTCTCCCTGAAACGGAAGAACGTTGTGTTTGGTAACCGTTACCAGCAAATCGCCTTCCGAAAGGGCTTCGGGGTCGATTGCGAATTCTGCGGTTCCGTTTTCATTCGTATATTTGGTCAGATGAATCTGCTCTTCTTTGTAAATGCAAACCAGCGCATCGGCTTCGTCCTCGCCGGACTCGCGGTCGGCGACATGAACGCTGAAATAGCTGCCGCCGACCGGAATCGATTCCTCGAATTCGACGTCGGTCAGGCGGGGGATTCCCGTCCAGATATGCGTGCCGGCGTCGCCCATCAGGTTGTTCCATTGCATGAAGCCCGAATAACGATTGTCGAATCCATGATATGCCCGCCAGAGTTCATATTTGCCTGCGTTCAATCCCCAGCCGAACGAATGCAGTCCCGTTTTATAAATGCCTTTCCAAACGCCGCCCGCCATCATGTTATTATACTGAGGAGCCGTTCGCGGAGTAGCGGTCCCGATAGCGCCTACGCCGCCCCCATCGGAACGGAGGAACGCCTCGGTATGACCGTCAGCGTTTGTGAAATCGCCTGTATCGCAAGAAATAGCCAATACGGCAGGCCATTTTTGCGATCGATTGTTAGGAAGGTTGTAAATTTCGTTTACGTCCAGCCTGTTCATGTACTGATAAGCCCGATAGTGCAGTATCGAGATTCCCCATTCGAACACTTCGTTTACAAACGGCTGGCGCCGTCCTGGAATCTCTCCATCCTCTGTATGCAGCCAGCTCCTTATTTCCTGGAAACCGAGTTTATACAGCTCCCTGCGCACATATTTGGCTACAAGAACCGTCCCTAATCCGTTTCCCCTATGACCGGCGACAACTGCGCCCTGCAGAAACCAATCCGTATCGTCCATCGGTGGATCGGTTTCGTAAGTCAAAATTTTATCGACTATCGTTTCCAATTGATTGAGATTGTTGCAGGAAAGCCTGCCGATAGCGACGTCGGGCAGCGGATCATTGCCTTCGATAAGAGTATATCCGTAATCTCCGAAATTATCGGAAGCGTCAAGCGTAAAATCCGCCCGCGAGACGTCGCCGACGAGCGTTACAAACTCAACCGGATTTTCACCCTCGTAAGCGTCCTCGATAATACCGGTGATCTCGCCTCTGCCCGCCCCGTTGTCAACATACTCGACTCTGACGTTGTGTCCCTGCCGGATTCGCCAATCCAACAGTGGTTCGATCGTTTCCCGAATACCGTTATATTGCGGTATGATATAAAGATAAGAGGCGCTCAACAGATCGTCGCGCGCCGGTTCATCCGGTGGATTAATAACCAGGTTGCGCACCGCATTCCAGGCAAACATCGACGGTCTTTCCGATTGAATGTTGTTCAATTGTACCTTGCCGCCCTCGATAGCGAAATGATAGTTCACTGATTCGATAATTCTCGCAGTTCCGGTTTCATGATTATATTGAACCGGGTAAATCCTGTAATTCAAAATCCGATAGCCCCTGAGGATCGCCGTTTCGCCTGCCATGACCGGCTGCGCGGGAAAAAAACCGTCCGGCGAAACGTCCATAGCCGCAGGAACGCCGCCGCTGCGCAGATCGCTGTGCGCCCGCTGCGCATCGGCAAACAGCGGTTGAAGCGATTCATCGATTCTGAATTCGACGTCTTCGATAGTTAGTTCGACTTCGCTGTGATAGGGTATAAGGATCGATTTGGAAATAAACGGAAGCATGGGAAAGCCTTCTTCGGCGATGCAAGGGGCGTCTTCGGCGGCGAACAGGTCGTATTCGACGCCGTCGATGACTTCTCGCGCAACCTCCAAGCCGGTAATGCGCGAAGAAAATGCGACTCTATTTTCCGTGATTTCCAGTTGATCGATTGTCTCCGGCAGCGCAGCGTTTTCAATTTCAGATGCAGCGCCGCTAATGGAAAAGAGGCAGCATAAAACTGTGGCGCAGGCGATGACCAGGCGAATCAAAATCAAGGGCGACATGAGAGACCTCATAATGATGTTTCTAATGATGGTTCCGTATCTGTTTTGAGGTTTTCTTAAAAAGGACTTAAAGAAGCGTCAAAAAAGGTTGCCGTTGCGAGTCCGCATTCAGCGAACGCTTCCGCTCGGTACACGAAGCTCTCTCTGGATTTTTCGAAAAAGCTTGAATCGTACACAGCGGGTTTCTCATGGACTGTCATTTCAGACGCCGTCAACAGAAAAATCCATTTTACATTATAAACAATTTTATTATTTCATGCAATCGTTAATGCATGTAATTTCAACTCGTTCCTATGCTTAATATAAAATCGAATCGACGGGGGATTATTTCTATAAAAACGTTCCGTACGCAGTCATTCCAGCGAAAGCTGGAATCCATCTTCCTTCAGCGTTAGCGCCAGAACC
>CAZWOY010000173.1:0-7839 GCA_964635255.1 uncultured bacterium | reverse complement strand
ATTGCGCTAATGTTAGCAAAACAACTGATCTCCCAAAAGATAAAACTATTTTAGGTGCTTATTAATAACACCCTCTGTCCCCTTGGATAGCGGGGAGGGAATTGTTTTACCGGTTTGTTTCCATAGCTTCATTTTTGAGTGCAAATTACATAAAAAAAGCCAAACATAAGCGAGAATGCAACTAACTAATACCCCCCTTTCCAAGGGGGGCAGGGGGGATCCAAACCTATCCGTCAATTTCAATCCTCCCTAATCCAAACCTCTCCAAATCCTCCGGCGTGTTGACGTTCCAGAGGATCGCTTCATCATCGACCGCCAATTCCCGCACGTTAACCTCATCCATTCTCAAGACTCCGCGCGCGCCCTCTTTGGCTTCTTCGCCCATCAGTCTGTTCCAGATCGAACTGCGCCACCAGGTTGGATGACCGCGCCGCCCTTTGTGAGTGGGGACGATGGCGTCGGAATCGTCAATCGCTTGTATAATCGCGCTGAAAGTCGTCCGGCTAATCAGCGGATGATCGACCGGCAGCGTCAGCATTCCTTCAGCGCCGCCTCCAACCCAGCCCATGCCCAGCCTTATCGATCCGATCATGCCCTGATAGGGAACCCGGTTGAAAATTATGTCCACGTCCGGCAGTCTGCGATCGATGAATCCGGCTAAGGAAATATCCGAGATCGTAATCCCGATCTCGCCCCACCCGGCAGCCCTGAGGTTTTCGACCATCGTTTTGATCAGCGGCTTGCCGTCTTTAGCCATCAGCAGCTTGGGGAAGCCCATCCGCGTCGATTTGCCGGCGGCTAAAATTACTGCCGGCGGATTTTTATTCATCGCTCGCCATCCGCTGCAGCTTGCGCCAATATTTATCGACCTCGCTCTGGCAGCTCGCGAAATCTTCGTCCGTCCAATGAGCGAACCTGCGCTGGAGTGAAATATAATCTTTGACCGGTCGCGGCTCAGGATCGACCGTTATGCTCAGTTTGCCGTCGATCATCTCATAGAGCGGAAAGACGCGGCTTTCGACCGCATAGCGGCTGACCTTGATCGAATCCTGTTCGAGAGACTTATGCCCCGGCGGACAGGCGGAAAAGACATGGATGAAGCGGAAGCCTCCGGTTTCCTTAGCCTTTAGGAATTTCCGCGCAAAGTCGTCCGGATAGGCGGCGTTGGCGGAAGCGATGTACGGGATCTCATGCGCCGACATCAGCGTCAGTGCGTCCTTTTTGGGACGCGCCTTCGGATTGCCCGCCGGCGTGGTCGTCGTCCAGGCTCCGCGCGGAGTCGCCGATGACTGCTGGATGCCGGTGTTCATGTAGGCTTCGTTGTCGTAGCAGACGTAGAGATAGTCGTCGTTCCGCGCCGCTGAAGCCGACAGGGCTGCGAGCCCGATATCGAGCGTCCCCCCGTCCCCCGCCCAGCCGACGACGATTGTTTTGTCATCGCCCTGCGACTTAAATCCGGCGGCGATCCCGGATGCGACCGACGCCGTGGTCTCGAACGCCGTATGATACAGCGGAACGCCCAGCGCCGAAAACGGAAACGGTCCATCGATAACCGCCATACAGCAAGCCGGTATCACAAACACGCAGTCGGGAGCCAGCAGCTTAACCGCCAGCCGCAGACTCAGCGCCCCTCCGCACCCCGGACAAGCCAGATGCCCCGCCGACATGACCTCGCGCGGGGCGTCGAGAGCGTTAAAGGGCGTTGGATTTTTTTTTATTGTCTTTAGCATAAGTATTGTTTAAATTCCACTACATTTCCGAATAGACTGCTTTGACAATCCTTTTAATCACAGGCAAAAATCATTTTTCGTGAATTCAAAATATTCTTTTTTCGCAGCGGATTCCTCAATCCGGATTTCTCAACTAAATCGACTTTTCTTCCAAATATCTCTTTCAATTCAACGATCATATCGATCCAATCATACAGACTCCATGGGATGTCCGGTTCAAAAGCAACGAGGACATCGACGTCGCTGTCTTCGCGAAAGTCTTCGCCCAGAACCGAATCAAACAATGCAAATTCGGAAATCTTCCACTTCCTGCAGAAATTTTCGATTTCTATTCTCGGTATGTCGATTTTTCTTTTTGCATTTCTTGCCTGTTTTAGGCGGTCAGAATTTGCGACAGCTCATAAAAGAGCTTTAAATTGTTCAAGCGTTAGTCCCGCTTGACGAATAAGCGCGCGTAAAGTTCCTGTAGCCAATTCCTTATGATTAGGCACGCTAAGTCTCCTGTAAGGAGGCTTAGATAATCTCAGTATTAAGTGGCTCCCAGTTTGATGATCCAAAAAAAAGCCGATTCGATTGAAAGCTTTGACGGCGTCTTTTCCGGAAATCACAGGCAACTTATTCAAACTGCGATCTCGACAATTTCTTCTGAAATCGGCAGAGGAATCGGTTCGCCATGTTTTTCGAGACTTTCAATGTATCCTTTAATCGCATCCTGAATATTCTCTAACGCTTCATCTCGTGTCTTTCCTTGTGAAATACAGCCGGGTAAAGCAGGACATTCAGCTACAAACCAACCGGTTTTATCCGGTTCGACTATGACGCGGTATTTCATGGTCTATCCTTAAAAAAATACGGTTTTAAAACTTCACTCCAGTAAGTTCACTTACTACTAAGTGCATAAAATAGTTGTTTTCTCGAAGAATCCACAGCATTGCGAAATCTAAGCTATTACAAGATATTGGGAGATTGCATAGTCTGCTAAAGGCAGACTCGCAATGACACTATTTTCTGCACATAGTAATACTTAAATCGAGAAAATTCACAGCATATTAAACAGATTTCTGACTCTAGATTAAATCTGATAAATCTGTTCAATCTGTTGTGAATTATTTAGCGGTCAGAATTTGCGACCGCCAATCCAATCTGCGTAATCCGCGAAATCTGCTGTTAGTTTCCCTTCACCTCCATCCACCGAATCAACTCCCCACCATCCTGTTCAATCGCCCTTTCAATCTCACTCGCCAACCCATCCTTCGTAATCTCCCGTCCGCCAAGTCCCGCAACAATCCCAACAACTTTGGGCTTATCCTCAACATCGTATAGAACCGACCGGCATTCCTGCGCAAAAATTCCCGAATGACCGTAGGAACAGGAACGGTCGATTACGAACAGCTTTTCGACTCCTTGCAGCGCCTTTCTTAAAGCTTCGGTTGGGAACGGGCGGAACATCCATAAACCTATGCCTCCGACCGGGACGCCCTTTGCGCGCAGCTCATCGACGGCTAAGGTCATCGTCCAGGCGGCGGTTCCGGCGCTGAGTACGGCATATTTTGCGTCTTCCATGCGATGAAGTTGCAATGGATGATACTCGCGACCGGTCAGGCTGTTCCATAACTCCGTTTCTTCGGCGACTATAGCGACCGCCGCTTCCATTGCCTTCTGCAAGTGGCAGCGCGACTCCATCCAGCAATCGACGCGCATCATGCCTCCGAAGGCGTGCGGTTCTTTGGTATCCAATTTGAACGGAGCCTTGTATTTGGGCAGAAATTCATCGACCAGCTTCTGGTCGGGAATATCGACGCCTTCGTGGGTGTGCGACAAGACGAATGCGTCCAGAACCAGCATCGCCGGCAGTCCGACGCGTTCGGCGACTTTGAAGCAGATCAGAGTCGTGTCCAGAACCTCCTGGTTGTCGCGGCAGTAGAACTGCATCCAGCCGGTGTCGCGCTGGGAGAGGCTGTCCTGCTGGTCGGTGTAGATCGTCCACGGAGGCGCCAGCGAACGGTTGACTTCCGCCATGACGATCGGCAGCCTGCCGCCCGCCGCCCAGTGCAGCATCTCGTGCATGAGCGCCAATCCCTGGCTCGAAGTCGCCGTAAACGCCCTTACGCCCGTCATCGAAGCCCCGATGCACGCCGACATCGACGAATGCTCGGACTCCGTATGGATAAACTGCGCGTCCAGCTCCTTCCGCGCGCACATCTCCGACAGCTCCTCAACGACGCTCGACTGCGGCGTGATCGGATACGCAGCGATAACGTTCACTTTCGCCAATTTAACGGCGTGGCTTACGGCGTGGTTGCCGGTTATTACTTTTTGCATGTATTTCCTTATGGTTCACTGGGAAAATAACGTCCCGTACGCAGTCGTTCCAGCGAAAGCTGGAATCCATCTTCCTTCGGCGATAGCGCCAGAACCGGCATGGATTCCAGCTTTCGCTGGAATGACTGCCCGTGGGCAACATACCGCCCTTGGGTGAAATGTCGAACACGAGTGTTCGGGCTACTGGTTCTCTAATTTCCGCATCTCAATCGCCCCTCTGGGGCATTCCGACGAACAAATCGCGCAGCCTTTGCAGTGATCGACGTCGAATGACAGCGTTAAGGTCTCCGGGTCGCGGCGTACGGCTCCGTCGGGGCAGAAGACGTGGCAGTTGCCGCATGAATCGCAAGCGCCGCAGTGGAAACAGCGCGAAGCTTCCTGTTGCGCCTGCTCAGCGCTTAAGCCGGTTACAATCTCGCTGAAATTGTCGCGCCGGTTTTGGGCTTCGAGTTCGCGCTCGCTCAATCGGGCGCATTTGCGGAAATATGCGTCGTTCAGGTTTTCGAACGTAACCATATCGACGCCGTCGTAAGCGTTTTTAATATTGCCCCGAAAATAGGAATCGAATGCGACTCCGCCGCTTGCGCCAAGTTGTAGTTCGCCTAGATTTATCAACTTGCCGCCCGAAAGCCAATTATCGATGGAAATCCCCGCTCGTTTGCCCGCTCCAATGGCATGAGCGACGGTTCGATCCCAACTGCTGAAGTCGCCTCCAATCCAGACGCCGTCGATGTTCGTCATTCCGAAGGAATTAATCGGTTTCAATAGATCGATTTCGCTTTTCGATTCGGTCAACTGTTCAGGCGCGGCGAATTCGCCGACCGCGTCGATAACGGTATCGACGTCCAGTTCGAACTCGCTGCCGGGAATCGGTTCGGGACGCCGCCTGCCGCTGTCGTCGGGCTCGCCGAGTTTGTTGCGGATGCATTCGAGTTTGTAGTGGCTGCGCGTGATCTCTTCCTTGACAGCGACCGGATTAATCAAAAACTCGATCTTGATGTTTTCCGCTAAGGCGGCTTCGATCTCCTCGTGATAAGCCGGCATTTCCATTCGAGTCCGGCGGTAGATTATCTTGACCTCAGAACCGCACCGCAAAGCCGCGCGCGCCGCGTCGATAGCGCTGTTTCCGCCGCCCACTACAACGACCTTCTGCCCAAGATGATGCGGCCTGCCGGATGCGACTCGCCGCAGGAAATCGATGGCGTTCTGCACGACCCACTCCTTTTCCGATACGACGCCGCTTTGCCTGTGTCCAGCGGCTCCCGGAGCGAGGAAGATCGCATCCCACTCTTTTTTCAAACGCTCGATTCCCCTGACCGCCTCGATCGAAGTTCCGCAGCTTATTGTAATCCCAAATTTTTCCAGAAAGCCGATCTCTTTTCCCAGAACGTCTTTGGGCAGCCTGTACGCCGGAATGCCGTACATCAGCAACCCTCCCGGCTTTTCCGCGCGTTCGATAATTTCCGGCTTATGACCCAGTCTTGCCAGAGTCCACGCCGCGGCTAATCCGGCGGGTCCGCCGCCGGCGATCAGGATTTTTCCCGCGCTTTCCTTTTTGGTTTTTACCTTAGATCGAAGACCTGAAGAAATAATTTTATCGCCAAGGACTCGCTCGACCGACCGGATGTTTACCGCTTCATCGTAAACGCCGCGATTGCAGGCGGTTTCGCAGGGATGATAGCAGACTCTGCCGCAGACTGCGGGTAAGGGCTGCTCGCCGGCTAATATCTCCAGCGCGTCCGATTCGGAACCGTTCCCAAACGCTTCCAGCCAGCCCTCGATATCGTTTCCGACCGGACAGTTCGCGCGACAAGGGGGGAGGCGCTTGACGTAATGCGGCGTTATGTTCCGCCACGAGCCTGTCGGAAAAACATGAGTCCGTCCCCAGCTTATCGCAACCGGTGGAATTTCATCGGCGGTCATCTGCGCGATAGGCTTAGGCGCGCCGTTTTTAATGTATTCCTGCGCTTTAGGGTGAATTACACAGTAATCAGTTTTAGGTTTCAATGTCTCATTGTGTTAAAATATATCGAACGCGAAATCTACCGTTCTCCCTCAAAACTTCCCCGCCTTCAAAAGATGACCCGAAATAACCAGCTTCTGAATCTCGCTGGTGCCTTCGAAAATCGGCGTTATCCGCGCGTCGCGGTACATGCGCTCTATCGGATATTCGGACATGTAGCCCATTCCGCCGTGGACCTGGACGGCTTTATCGACGACGTCGTTGACGATTTCCGAGCCTAACAGCTTAACCATCGCTGATTCGCGCGTGAAAGGAATGCCCTGATCGCACATCCAGGCGGTTCTGTAGAGCATGCACTCGAGGCTGAAAACCTGCGATCCCATTTCGGCTAACATCCACTTAATCGCTTCGTTTTCGCAAATCGGCTTGCCGAACTGGATGCGCTCTTTAGCGTGTTTAATGGACAGATTTAACGCTTCTTTAGCGACGCCAAGGCAAATCGCGCCAATTGAAAGCCGTCCAACGTCGAGGGTGCGCATAGCGACTTTGAAACCTTCGCCGCGTTTACCCAGCAGGTTTTCCTTAGGGACTTTGACGTTTTCAAAGAAGACGTCGGTCGTGTGCGAGCCGCGGATGCCCAGTTTCTTTTCCGGCTTGCCGAACGACAGCCCTTCCATGCCTTTCTCGACTATCAGCGCGGACATGCCTTTCAGTCCGACGCCGGTTTCGGTCATGGCGAAGACGGAATAGACGTCCGCCTGACCGCCGTTTGTGATAAACGTTTTCTGCCCGTTCAGCACGAAATGGTCGCCTTTGTCTTCAGCGGTTGTGCGCACCGCCGCGGCGTCCGAACCGGCTTGAGGTTCGGTCAGCGCAAACGCGCCCATGATCTCGCCGCGCGCCATCGGTTTCAGGTAGCACTCCTTTTGCTCGTCATTGCCGTCTAGGTAGATCGCCATTGCGCCGATCGACTCATGCCCGCCGATGACGACGATCGTGGACATGCAGGCGCGAGCCAGCTCTTCGGTCAGGATGCAGTAGCCGATCTCGCCCATCCCTCCGCCGTCGTATTCTTCCGGGAAAGCGACTCCAAAGAAACCGATTTCTTTGGCTTTATCCAGAACCTCATCTGTAACGAAACCTTGTTCATCGACTGCCGCCGCCCTGTGCCGCAATTCTTCATCCGCAAACCGCCGCGCCAATTCGCGCAGCATTTCATGTTCTTCGGAAAATGTGAAGTTCATTTTCTTTCCTATAATATCTTATCCAGACGTAAATGTCCGTTTTGTTGCATATTATGATTGTAATTCAACCCCCCTTTAATTCCCCCCTGCAAAGCAGGGGGGAAGACCTCCCCCCCTGCTATTGCAGGGGGGGCAGGGGGGGGTAGTATCCTTCTTAACATTTCTATCAAAACATCAAACATTTTAATCTTTGTATATTTCATTAAGAATCTTATCGCCAACGCCGGCAAGATTCTTAAAAACATCCAAATTTGAAAACCGCAGTACTTTAAATCCAAGAGATTCAAGATATATATCTCTTTCGTTATCATAAATCTCGTTTTTTTGTTCACCATGTTGCGAACCATCCAGTTCAATAATTAATCCATCAGGAATCGATACAAAATCACAGATGTACTTACCGATAACTCTTTGTCTGGTGAATTTAATGCCTAATTGCTTGCTTTTTACATATCTCCATAACTTTCTCTCAGCTTCAGGCATATTGTTTCGAAGTTTTCGAGCGCGTTCTCGCATTTCAGGAGATACTTTTGGCAAACGTTTAATTTTGCGCATTTTTATCTAAACTGATAGATATTTG
>CAZWOY010000172.1:0-7840 GCA_964635255.1 uncultured bacterium | reverse complement strand
CTGCCGCTATTGATTGAAGGACTTATGGCGTCAGGCGGGGACGCCTGACGCCCAATTTCATTGATTGGCGTCCAATTTCATTGATTGGCGTCCAATTTCATTGATTGGCGCCCAATTTCATTCATTTGACGCCCAATTCATTGGGAACATTGGAGTTTTTAATATGCCCGAAGAAACAAGCATACAACCTGATGCGACGCTGGATGACATATTCAGGATTGCGATTAAGCGCGAGTCGCAGGCGCATCATTTTTATACTGAGGCGGCAAAGCGCGTGCAGACTAAGGAAGCGCGCGAACTGCTGCTGAAACTGGCTCGCGAGGAAGTCGAGCATGAAGCCGAACTGACGCGGCAGTGGAATGATCTGCGGGCGAAGCGGGACGTTGAACGCGCAATGGCGAGCGACATGTGAAAGAGATTCCGCTTAAAACTGCGGATAGTCCGGCCGCTGTGCATAAGCCGGATTGGCTGAAGATCAGGCTGCGGACGAACGAGAAGTTTCGAGACGTCGCCGGTTTATTGAAGGAAAAGAGGCTCAATACCGTCTGCCGCAGCGCACATTGCCCGAACGCCAACGAATGCTGGGGACGGGGGACGGCGACGTTTATGATCCTCGGCGCTGTCTGCACGCGCGGCTGTAAATTCTGTGCGATTGCGACCGGCAAGCCTGAGCCTGTCGATCCCGACGAACCTCGCCGGGTGGCGGAGACGGCGAAGATTATGGACTTGCGCTTTATCGTCCTGACGTCCGTCGATCGCGACGACCTGCCCGACGGAGGCGCGAGTCATTTTGCCAACGTCATTCGAGAATTGCGCAAAGAACTGCCCGGCGCTGGAATCGAAGCTCTTGTGCCTGATTTCCTTAAGAAGCCCGCCGCCGTGGAAATAATCTGCAGCCAACCGCCAGACGTCTTGAACCATAATATCGAGACCGTGCCGCGCCTGTACCGAAAAGTGCGTCCGGGAGCCAAGTACGAGCATTCGCTGTGGCTGATCAAACAATTTGCCGATCGTGGGCTTGTAACGAAGTCCGGCTTAATGGTCGGAGTCGGCGAAACTATGGACGAGGTTAGAGAGGTAATGCGCGATTTGCGCGACCACGGCTGCCGGAGCCTTACAATAGGCCAGTACTTAGCGCCGAGCGACGCTCACTTGCCGGTGGCGAGGTATGTGCATCCCGATGAATTCGACGATTTGGCTGATTATGCAAAGGAAATCGGTTTCGATCATGTCGCGAGCGGGCCGCTGGTACGGAGCTCGTATATGGCTGAGCAGGCGGTTTCGGTTTATGATTTTAATTGTTAGTATCATTTTTTTGGAGGAGTAATGAAAAATAACGACATAAACAATACGCTCACCATCGATGAAATGATTGAAGATCAGATGCTGAGGGAGGGGATGAAACCGAAGCCGGTGAAAGCGATTGAAGCGCCAGTCGTAGCAGAAAGTCATACTGCAATTTATAAAATGCAAAGGTATTGGGCGAGGCGACCTTATAATGTATTTGCAAAACTCATTCAGCATTATTCGAATCCAGGAGATATTATTCTTGATCCTTTTTGCGGAGGCGGCGTTACGATTGTTGAGGGTCTAAAACATCGCAGAAGAGTAATTGGATTCGATTTGAATCCTTTGGCGATATGGATCACCAAAAACGAAATTGAAAAAGTAGATTTAGTTAAACTGAAGTCTCTATATGAAGAATGGTATAATTGGGTAGTAAAGAACGTTTCAAAGTTGTTTATAACCCAATGTCGAAAGTGCAGCAAAGAGGTTAAAGCCGATTGGTTTGAATGGTCAAAAGTTGTGCTGTGTCCATATTGCAGAACGGAAGTAATACTTGGAAATGCGCAAAAAATAAATAAGCCCTTCCAAGCTATATATGAGTGCACAAATCCGAAATGCAGAGCGAAATTAAAACCGAGTAAATTGTCTTTATGTCAGGATAGGATTATCAATGTAAAATATAGTTGCGATGAATGTGAAATTGAAGAAATAACAGAACCTATTGAATATGATTTTAGTAAATACAATAATATTCAAGATCAGGAAAAAAATATTATAAAAAAAGAACAACTTTTTATTCCTGAAGACAAATTTCCTGATATGGATAGAGCGCGAGACGACAATATTTTTGGAAAGGGAATTTATTACTTCAGGGATTTATTTTCTGCAAGACAGAGAATTGCTCTCGGGATAACAAGAAAATGGTTGGAAAAGTGTGACTTAAATAGAAATGGTAGTCTTTTTAATTCATTATTAGCATTATTCACGACAACTCTGAGGTTTGTAAATAAAATGACAATCAGAAGTCAGGCTTGGCGCGGTACAAATCCGCTTGAATGGGCAGGTCACATGTATTGGAATCCATTTACTTATCTTGAGACGTCGTGCGAATATCCATTGAAGAAGAGATTCAAAAGCATTTATAACGGCAAGGAAGAAGTTGAAAAAGAAATAAACCATTACTATAGAAAGCCGTTTAGCAATTACCCATGGAAAGATATTGAGAACAAATCTACCGCCTGGCTGCTAAATCAATCAAGCGAGAACATCCCAATGCCCGATGAATCCGTCGATGCTGTTATTACCGATCCGCCTTATGGAGGAAATGTTCAGTATTTAGAACTTTCCGATTTCTACTTGGTTTGGTTGAAAGATTTGGTTCCGTTCGGTGGAATATCAAACAAGGACAAGGAAGCGATACAAACAAGACATCAAGGATTTGAAGGCGCTAAAGACAGCGATCACTATGAAAATATGCTATATAAAATCTTCCGTGAATGCCGGCGCGTTCTAAAACCGGATGGCTGGATGGTTATGACTTTTCACAATCGGGATATTGGAGTTTGGACGTCTCTGCATAGAGCCGCTCAGCGAGCCGGATTTAAAATGCCTTCGTATCAAGAGTCGCCAAATAGAGGCTTAATGTATCAACCGGCGATAAAGAATTACACGCAGACAATACATCAACGGTTATCAGGGTCTCTGTTGGGAGATTTTATAGTTTCGTTTATGCCCACAGATCCACCAAATGATATAGCGGTGGTCAGGCGGAATCTCACATTAGAAGAAGAAAAAATGCTCCAAGCCAAATCTGAGGAAATAATCCGTTACTTAGGCGGTGCTAACGAGGATGAATTATGGACCAGATTAATTCCTCATTTAAGCGAAACCGGCATTTTGGCGCGCGTTATGGACTTCGACTTTCGACAACTTCTCGCTAACAAGCCCTTTAAATATGTAAAAGCCGAGAAAAAATGGTTCATGGAAGATATGCTTGAAAAAAATCATTTGAGATTGTTGGATCATATTCCGGTCGAAATCCTTACGCAATCTATAGTTTACAGCTATCTACGGGAAAAAAAACATGCGACCATCGATGATTTGCTAATAGCGATTTATACGAAATTAGTCAACGCGGAAATGCCGGGATTAAAAAATATTAACAATGTTTTGCAGAAATATTGCAGGAAACAGAAAGTCAAAGGCAAGTCAAGAGACTATTATGTTTGGGATGCAGCCAAAAAAACGCCGCAGGATATCGAACGTCTGCGTTCGAAGCAAATTAAGATGGAACTCGACGTTCAGTTACTGTTGGATCATAACGCAATTCTTATAAGTATTTCAAAAAGCGCTATAGCTGCAGGATACGAAATCCATGCAGGTAAAACGGAACAGCGGAAATCCACAATATTATCTAATTTATCGATGAATATTACCGGATTCGATATTGGGTTTAGTCTGGATACTTTTAACGTGATTAAGGAAATAGATTTATTGATTCTGAAAAATAATAATATCCAAGCTGGAATAGAAGTTGTAACAACGATTACAACGCTGAACAAAGCGATTAACGACAGATTCAGGAACCTATTGACTTTAGCTCCAAATTTGCGAATTCCGTTATATATAATTATTAAGGATGAGGATTTGAACAGAGCTGAATCAGAGCTAAGTACACCGGCAAATATTGAATCCGGATTAAACAAGAAAGTTGAGATAGTGAGATTTTCTGATTTAAAACCAGAAGATCTTCTCGATAGATTTTTAAAAGGTAACAGGTAGAAATATGCGCATCGAAATGGTAATGCCGCAAATGGGCGAGTCCATTGCGGAAGGGACGATACTCAAATGGCTCAAAGGCGTGGGGGACGAGGTTGAGCTCGACGAGGACGTCCTTGAGATTTCCACGGATAAAGTTGACAGCGAAATTCCTTCGCCGGCTACCGGAACGATAGCTGAAATACTTGTGAAAGAAGGCGAAACCGTTGCGATTGGGACTACGCTGGCGATTATCGAAACCGAAGGCGAGGACGTCGCCGGCAAGACGGAAAGCTCTGAGGACGCTGAAAAGAAAGCCGCAGAACGTCCTTCGCCCCGCGAATCATCGCCGCACGACGCATCGGATCACGGCGGGCTGGAGGTGAGGGAATTCCGCCGGGCTACGAAAAAGGAACAAAAAGCCGCAGAAGCGGAAAAGCCTCCGGAGAAGAAGAACACGTTTATCTCGCCGCTGGTGCAGAACATCGCCGCAGACGCCGGAGTATCCATCGAAGAGGTTATGAAAATTCATGGTTCCGGGCGGGACGGCAGAGTTACAAAGAAAGATCTACTCGATTATATAGCGGAGCGCGATAAGGCTCCGGCGCCGAAAAAAGATATAACTGAACCGGCTAAGACGAAAGCGGTTGAAGAAGCGCCTGAAAGTGAAGTCAGAGTGCCGGCTGCTTTGGAAGCGCCTCCTGAACCGAAAGCTCAGCCCGTGTGGCGCAGCGCGGACGATCAGATCGTCGAGATGGACAGAATGCGCAAAATGATCGCCGGCCACATGGTCAGATCGGTTCGCACGTCGCCGCACGTCGTTTCTTATTCCGAAGTCGATATGAACCGGATTGTTCAGCATCGGGACTCGATTAAGAAACAATTCAAGGAGCGCGAAGGTATAAATATTACCTATACGTCTTATTTTATCTATGCCGCCGCGAAAGCGTTGCAGGAGTTTCCTTACGTCAACGCTTCGGTGGACGGCGATCAGGTAATCCTCCGCAAGCGGATCAACATCGGTTTTGCAGTCGAGCTGCCCAATTCCGGGTTGATCGTGCCGGTGATTAAGAACGTCGATGGATTAAGCCTGAAGGGCGTAGCGCATGGATTGCACGATCTGGCGGAAAAGGCTCGCGCCAGCCGCCTTAGCCCCGACGACGTCAGCGGAGGTACGTTCAGCGTTACGAACGTGGGCGTATTCGGCAACATTTCCGGCGCGCCGATCATAAACCAGCCGCAGGTCGCGATCCTCGGAACCGGCGCCATTCGCAAGGTTCCCGCCGTAATCTCGACCGAAAGCGGCGATGCGATCGCCATTCGCTGGCGGATGATTATGTCGCTGTCTTACGATCACAGGCTGATCGACGGCGCGATGGCGGGGAGGTTTATGGCGAAGCTGTCGGAGTTGCTTGAGGAGTTTGAGGAATAGACTTTCGGGTATTAGTGGGAAAAAATCCTTTAGTAGGGCAGGCGTCCCTGCCTGCCTTTTCGATTTTGCTGGATCGCGCCGGCAGGCGGGGACGCCTGCCCTACTAAAGATTCTTTTTTCATATTCCACGGCTCCAGTGCGACGGGCGGCATTTCGAACAAAATTGTCCGACCCACCGGGAAACTCGCGCAGTCGCAGACTTAATGTTACATAATAAATACAGGAACAATGTGATCCTTTTTTTGATCATCGGTTTACTTTTCGCTTCCGATTTACTGGCGCAGCAAACCACTCCGCCCCAACCGCCCGCTCTGCCGCAGCAATTTGTACAGCGCAGTAACGACGCCGACCGGCAGAATCTGTACCGCATTGTGCGCATCGCTCGCAAAGCCGAAGACCGCAACGATCTCGAACGGGCGCTTGAGCTTTGGCGGCAGGCTAACGAGATTCGTCCCGGCTATTATTCCGCCTATCATGGGATTAAGCGCAGTTTATTGGCGTTAAACCGCTATGATGAAGCGATGGATTTTTTGGATGAGATGTTCGATTTGGCGCTGTCCGGGAAGGCTTCGCTGGATCCGATTTCGGTTTCCGCCGATAAGGTCGAGGTTGTGTTTGCATCGGAAGGAAGGGAGAAAGGTTTCGATGCGCTTGAGAAAATTTTAGATCGATATAAAGGCAATGAAAAAGTCTATCGGGAATTGTCGAATGTGCTGGCTTCCCAGCGATTGAGCGACGAAGCGATTGCGATGCTGCATCGCGGCAGGGAAGAGTCGGGCGATCCGTATATGTTCGCGCGGGATCTGGCGAGGTGGTGCGAATCGAGGATGGATTGGGAGTCGGCGGTTAAGGAATACCTGCTGCTGCTCGAAGAGTCCGACGCCAACCTTTCTTATGTAACCGGAGCGTTCGGCGATATGCTTGAGGATCCGCATGCGGACAGCCTGATGGTGAAAGTCTTAAGCGAAAAAATTAAGTCGGTCGAGGGCGAATTTCAGAACACGGTTCGCAAGCTGTTGGCGTCGCTCCATTTTCGAGCGCAGAGGTATAAGGAATCGCTTGAGCAATATCAGATCCTCGAACGCGAGACCGGCGGGCAGGGGCGCGAATTGCTGGAGTTTGCCGAATTAACCTATACAGAAGGCGAGTATGAGTTATCATGGCAGGCTTATAATGAGATTTTAGCCGGCAATCCGCAGCGAGGTTTAAAGGCTAATGTCCTGCTGGGAAAAGGGCGCGTCGCTGAAGGGTTGAATCAGATAGATTCTGCGGTCGCAGCCTACAACGGCGTGCTGGAACCGGGAGTCCTGCCAAAGGACGCATTCGAAGCGTACTACAGGTTAGCGCGAGTTAACTTCGACCATTACGACGACAGCCAAAAGGCGCGCGAGCTGTTTGAGAAAGCCAAGGACTTCGCTCGCAAGGCGCGCGTTTCCTATTCAAATCTCTATATAATCGATATCAATATCGCCTTGACGTTCGAACGCGAGGGCGATTTTGAGAAAGCCGAAGACGAGCTGCAGAGCGCCATCCGGCATGGCGGAAGATATCGGGATGCAGTCGCTAAGGCGAGATACGAATTGATTAAGCTTTATTACCGTCAGGGCGAATATAAAAAGGCGGAAAAAGAAATCCAGGCGCTGCTGATCGCCGCACCCTCCTCGCCGGAGGCGAACGAAACGCTGGAGCTGAAAGCTTTGTTCGCAGATTTAGAGGAATCGCCCGATGTGATAAAGGCTCTCGGATCTGCGAGCATGAGCATTTTTAGACGAGACTATGAAGACGCTGCGAAAATACTGAATTGGCTAAAAGAAAATTCCCCCCCGCGCGGGATTGAAGAGGCGCGCTGGGAGCTTTTTAGGATTCATGTCAGAAACGAAGACTACGATCGGGCGTTAACCGAACTCGACGGGATAATCGCTCTTGAAAATGCATTGAAAACCGACCTGGCTCTGTTAAAAGCCGGAGATCTTGCCGGATTTAAACTGCAGGACGGCAAAGCGGCGGCGGAATATTATGAAAAACTGCTCATCGATTTTCCGGACAGTCCTTTAGCCGACCAGGCGCGGCGCAGATTGAAAATTGTCGGAGAGGATTTAATGTAAGGTTTTGCCTGACGCTAAACCAGCGGACTGGCGCGTACCGGTCTCCCAGCCGTTCCTTCCAAAGATCGAAAAGGCGGGCAAACACGCCTGCCGCTTACCACAAAATATCGAGATTTCTGGTTTTTACACATGAATCAAATCTAAACTTTTTCGATTTCTTTCCCAGAAAATTTAGAACTCACCCGAATTTTACTCGCAATTTATTGAATTATTCAAATCACTTTTGTTATTACTACTGTGTGCATTAAATAGTGTACAT
>CAZWOY010000171.1:0-7866 GCA_964635255.1 uncultured bacterium | reverse complement strand
GAATACCATCGGTTATCGGATTTTTAATAACCGGTTTTATTGCCGGTCCTTATGGCTTGAAACTGGTTGACGCCGTTCACGAAGTCGAAATTCTGGCGGAAGTCGGCGTTATTTTACTGCTGTTTACAATCGGCATCGAATTCTCGCTGAAAAAGCTTATTAAGATTAAGAATATCGTCGCTATCGGCGGATCGATTCAAGTATTACTGACAATAGCCGCAACGTTTGGAATTTTAATATTATTGGATTTTTCCTGGAAGACTGCATTATTTATCGGTTTTCTCATATCGCTTAGCAGCACCGCCATAGTTTTAAAGACTATTCAGGCGAGAAACGAAATTTCCAGTCCCCAGGGACAGGTTTCGCTGGGAATATTGATCTTTCAGGATATTATTATCATCGTTATGATCTTAGCTACGCCTTTTATCGCGGGAGCGGTGCAGTATGATATTCAGGAAATCGGCATGCTGCTGGTTAAAATTGGGACAATTGTCTTCCTGGTTTTTATCGCCAGCCGCTATGCGGTTCCGCAATTGCTGTTTCTAATCTCCAGAACCCGCAATCGCGAGTTGTTTCTTATCAGCATAATCGTCTTGTGCTTTGCAATTGCCTGGATGACCTCGTTAATGGGTTTCTCGCTCGCGCTCGGCGCGTTTCTGGCCGGGCTTATTATTTCCGAATCCGAATACAGCTCCAACGCTTTCAGCCATATTCTCTCGTTCAAGGATTTGTTTACCAGCTTTTTCTTCGTCTCGATTGGGATGCTGCTGGATATAAACCTGCTGTTCGCTAATCCGGCTATTATAATCTCAGGCGTTATCGCGTTAATCTTCTTAAAAACCATAATCGCCGGTTTTACTGCTTTTATCCTGGGCATGCCGTTTAAAACAACCGTTATCGTAGGATTGACGCTAAGCCAGATCGGCGAATTCTCATTCATTTTATCCAAATACGGCTTGAATTACGAACTGCTGAGCGATTATCATTACCAGTTGCTGATAACGGCGGCGGTTATCAGTATGGCGGTTACTCCATTCATCATATCGGCGTCGGGAAAATTCGCCGATTGGTTAATGTTTCTGCCTATACCCAAAAGAATGATATCCGGCATCAAACCTGTTCCTACCAAACAGGAAAAAGCGCTATACAATCACATTATAATCGTCGGTCACGGTACATCGGGCAGAAATGTCGCCAAAGCTGCGAAAATGGCGGGAATCGGTTATATAATACTTGAATTGAATCCCGAGACTGTCAGGCAAGAGGCGAAAAACGGCGAACCGATTATTTACGGAGATGCGACGCATGAAGCGATTCTCAGGCATGTTAACATTAAAAACGCAAAGAGCATCGTAATCGCTGTACCGGACGCCGCAGCCACTGAGAGAATAACCGAACTGGCGAGGCGGTTGAACAAGAATATCTGCATTACCGTTCGGACGAGGTTCTTAAACGAATTAGAGATTCTTCACAAATTAGGCGCGAATAAAGTTATCCCGCAAGAGTTTGAAACGTCAATCGCCATCATAGCCCGCGTCCTCGAAAGTTTTGATTTGTCAGAAGAGGAAATTGAAACATTGACGGAAGAAATTCGGGCGGATGGATATCGGGTTTTGCGGGATTGAATTGTGAATATTGTTTCATTGCTCCATTGCTCCATTGTTAAATTGTTAAATTGTTAAATTGCTAAGTTGCAGTAATTTAAGTACTTTGCCCAAATTCCCAAAAACCCCCTTTCTAAGGGGGCAGGGGGATCCATTAAGAAATGCACACTTTAGCGAGCGTTTTCCATATTACATTCTTGACAAGGAAAAAGTCTAAGGTTATATTTGAATGATACCTGTAAAACGTTTATCTTTAAATATATACAGTTCCCGGATACAACAGGAGGTTCATCATAGATACGGAGCGAAAAATCAGGGTTATTATTGCCAAACCCGGTCTGGACGGTCACGATCGCGGCGCCAAGGTTATGGCTTCTGCGTTTCGCGATGCGGGAATGGAGGTTATTTATCTCGGCTTGCGCCAAACTCCGGCGATGATTGTCGAAGCCGCTTTGCAGGAAGATGCGGACGTCATCGCGCTGTCGATTCTTTCCGGCGCCCATAAGACGATTTTTCCAAAAGTGAAGAATCTGATGGATGAAAAAGGACTTACCGACGTTTTGCTGACCGGAGGGGGGATTATTCCGGAGGAAGACATGGCGGAATTAACCCGGCAAGGGATAGGAAAACTTTTCGGACCCGGCACGTCGGTTAAGGAACCGATTGATTACATCAAAGGCTGGGTCGCTGAAAACAGGAATATTGCAGTTAACTAATATTCGAGGGATTTATGTCCGGTCACTCAAAATGGGCAACCATTAAACGTAAAAAAGAAAAAACCGACGCCGCGCGCGGCAAGGTTTTTTCGAAGCTGATTAAAGAAATTACAATTGCAGCCCGGATGGGCGGTGGAGACGAAACCGGCAATCCCCGGCTTCGAACCGCAATCCTGGCTGCCAAGGCTGCAAACATGCCGGCGAACAATATCGACCGCGCCATTAAAAAAGGCACCGGCGAACTTCCCGGCGTTAACTACGAGGAAACCAACTACGAAGCCTATGGTCCTGGCGGAACGGCGTTCCTGATCGAAGTCCTCACCGACAACAAAAACCGAACCATCAGCGAAATCAGGCATTTAATCAGCAAAAACAACGGCAATATGGCTGAAGCGGGATCGGTCTCATGGATGTTTTCAAGGCAGGGACAGATTATGATTCCCAGTGAAAACGTCGATGAGGACGAACTGATGATGGTCGCGCTTGAAGCCGGCGCCGACGACGTTAAGAGCGAAGACGGCTACTTCATAATCATCACTCCGCCCGATGCGCTGAACGACGTGCAATCGGGAGTCGAAGAGGGCGGATTTACCGTCGAGAGCTCCGAAGTCGCTATGGTTCCCCAGACTTATATCAATGTCGAGGGATCGCAGGCTAAACAGGTTTTAAGGCTGATGGACGCCTTGGATGATCACGATGACGTGCAGAAGATCTGGACGAACGCCGACGTGGATGAGGAAATAATGGAAGAAGCGTGATCATCGCCGGAATCGATCCCGGATTGACCGCCACCGGCTATGGAATAATTAAAACCGAAGGCAATCGAATCGCCCCCCTGAATTGGGGGGTGATTCGCTCTGGAAAGGGAAATCTTTCGGAAAGACTGTTGAAAATCCATACCGATCTGACCACAGTTCTACATGAAGCCCGCCCCGATGTTATTTCTGTCGAAGAAATTTTCGCCGGTTATAATCCTCGCGGAGCGCTGATGTTAGGTCACGCCAGAGGCGTAATATTGCTGGCGGGGATTACTGCAGGATGCCCCGTAAGGGAATATCCGGCGCGCAGCGTTAAACAGTCCGTTGCCGGCAGAGGGAACGCGGCTAAAGATCAGATACGCTATATGGTCGCAAAAATGTTAGCCATCGAAGGCAAGAAAGTCCCAATGGACGCATCCGACGCATTAGCGGTCGCCATTTGCTGCATGATGCGCGATGGTAAGAACAAAACGCAAATTGACAGGCGATAGCTTCGCTTTTCCACATTGCAACGGTTAAACAATGATTGACAGAATTACAGGAATCTTAGTCAAGAAAGCTCTTTCCGGCGTCGTTTTACAAGCCGGAGGGATTGGCTATTTGGTTAAAGTTCCGATCAGCACCTATGAAAAATTAGGCGAAATCGGCAGTGAAGTAGAGTTAATAACTTACTTACATTTACAAACCAGACAAGATATAATAGCGCTTTATGGTTTTAAGATCGAAAGCGAACGGGATTTATTTATAAATCTCATTAAAATAAGTGGTATCGGACCTAAGAAAGCGTTAGCGATAATGTCGAGATTTGGACTGGACGATTTAACTCAAATCATTGCCGATCATGACGTTAAACGATTATCAACAGTATCCGGCGTAACAAATAAAACTGCAGAAAAGCTTATCTTAGAACTAAAAGATAAGCTGAAAATCAAAACCGACGCCATCGCAGGCGTTGAAGGCGCTCCGGCGTCGAACGTTACCGAAGCCGTCCGCGCGCTCGAAACTCTGGGCTATACAACGACCCAGGCGGACTCGGCGGTTAGAAAAGCGATTAAAAAAGCCGGCGGCCAAGCGTTAGTAGAGGATATTGTCAAGGAAGCTTTAAAGGGAAACTAACGCATTCAAGGGAATATCGCGTTCAGTGTCCTGATAACTTGTAATTAGAAAAAATAATTTGTAATTTACTTTAATCTGAAGAAGAAACGAACGATTCAAGCCTGAGATCCGCTGTGCGTGCAAAATTTGCCGGCAAACGCGAAAATTAGGCTGAGCGTAATACATACTGATAGAAAAATTCGCAAAGCAGCCGTTATTCGAGGTGAAATACATGCAAAATAAAAAACTGCTTCAGAGATTTTTCTCCGGTGGAGCTATTTTAATCGTACTGCTGTTATCAGCAGTATTCATTACGCCGGAAATAAAGGCTCCGGAAGCTCCGGGAGGAATTGAAGCTGTTGAAAAAGACTTTTTTGATGAGTTAAACGAGTGCACTACAGGACTCGCCAGCGGATTGGCGACGCCTGACGGACGTCCTTTACTCTGGAAAAACAGAGACGTCGGCAACTCCAACCAGGAATACCACTACGTCGATGATGGGCGGATTCCATTTGTCGGTTTGACCTACATGAATGAGAATACCTGGCAGTATTACGCTGGGATCAACGCCCACGGATTTGCGCTTGAGAATTCAAATTCCTACAATCTGCCGGCAGGGCCTGCTTTCAACGGCTACGGCGGCGGCGATGACGACGGCGAGATCCACATGCAGGCGCTGGCGACCTGCAGAACTGTCGATGACTTTGCCGATTTTCTCGATTCGCTTAATATCGATGGCAGGACTTTGAACTCAAACTACGGCGCGTTCGACGCCTTCGGCGGCGCCGCGATGTTTGAGACAGGGGGCTATGAATACACGCGCGTCGAAGCAATCGACGAACCTTATGGAATAGTTGTTAGATCCAACTACAGTTTCTCAGGGCATGGATTGAACAACCGTCCTTCCTACTGGGGACCCAATCGATATGATCGCGCCTATGCTTTATGGAAAGAAGCTGTCGAAGAGAACCGATTAACAGCCAGGTTTGTTTTCCAGCAGGTGAGCCGCAATCTCGGCGCCGAAGGCATGGATGACTATGATATGCCCTATCATGGATACTATCGCGACTATCCTTACGGCTGCATTCCAAATGGCGAGTGTATTTGCCGATCCACGACAAGATCCATATTTATCGGTCAGGGCGTGCGCCCCGGTGAGAATCCGGCAAGATCCATTATCTGGGCGATGGCGGGCAATCAAATTGGGAGCATAGCCACGCCGTTATTTGTGCGCGCCGGTTCGGTTCCGGTTGAATACGATTCCCCCAACGGATCAATTTTGTGTAATTTAGCAAAAGACATAGCCGATTACGCTTATGAAAACGGGAATTTCGGATCTGCCGTCAATACTTTCAAGCTGCGCAATGAGGCAGGAACAGGCTATTGGGACTGGGCTTTTCCAATCGAAGACCTGGTCTTCGCCCGAACGGAGCGCTTTTTGAATTCTCCCAATTTTTCTTATGACCAAATGGAGAATTTCCAGAATACTCTGGCGAGACAAGTTGCGGATTCAATCAGCAACTGGAATCCGACCTACGACTATACGGAAATTTTCGAACCGGTCTTTTTTGAAAACAATATTGTTCTCCATTGGGAAGAAGTCCAGGACGATGACGCGAGAGGTTTCGAACCGCGGGGCTATAATGTGTACCGCAGTTCACAGCCATTTAGAGAAGGCGATGAGGGCGAAATGATCGCTTATGTAGAAAACAACAGATACACCGACGCCAATCCATTGCCGTATGGCGGTTTCTACCGTGTGATAGCGGTTTATTAAGACCAAAAAGAAAAAAAAGAAAATTCTAAAAAAAGGCTGCCATCGGCAGCCTTTTTTTATTATATTGTTATTATAGCTGGTGGACAAAGTCAAATATCATTTTGCTGTAACAAAACAAATGTAGGGCGGGATTTTATCCCGCCGGTTTGAGCTTGATCGCGAACCTGGCTTTCAGAATGCAACTTAGCATGAGAGATCCGGATAAGTTTCTCCGCCGGCTTCTCTTCAGTGGGACGGGCTTTCCCGCCTCCCTGCACAAACGTGTGAAGACTACGAATTCACAAAATTTGCGTCGATATAATTGAGGAGTGCAGATAATGTTTGGGCATGGACGACTTGTTACTTTTTTGAGACCAATCAGTGTAATTTTAGCTTTCATCCTTTTCTTCTGTTTAATTCCTGTTGAACTAATTTCCCCGGAAATGCCCGGTGGAATGGCGGAATGGGAACGGTCGATCTCAGAAAAAATCAACGGATGCACAACCGGCATAGCCGCCGGATTTGCCACACCGGACAACAGACCGCTGCTCTGGAAAAACCGCGACGTCAGCCAGCCTGGTCAAGAATACCACTATGTGGATGATGGCGGGATACCCTTTATTTCGCTGACTTATATGAACGATTCTCTTATGAATTATTATGGCGGCGTCAACGCCGCCGGGGTCGCTCTTGAAAATTCGGATTCGCATAATATGCCGTATGGTCCCGCTGTGAACGGCTGGGGAGGCGATCCTGACGACGGAGAAACACAAGCGTTAGCTCTCGCGACCTACCGCACCGTCGATGATTTTCAGGCGCTGCTGGATTCGTTGAATGTGGACGGCAGAACCTCGAACAGTAATTTTGGAACGTTCGACGCATTCGGAAACGCTGCCATGTTCGAAACGGGCGGTTATTCGTACGTTCGCTATGACGCCGCCGATCAGCCTTATGGTTTTATCGTCAGGTCAAACTACAGCTACGCCGGTCAACATGTCGATCAAAGACATTTAGATTATGGGGCAAATCGCCATGACCGCGCTTACGCTTTGTTTAAAAGAGCCGCAGAAGAAAATAGTCTTACCCACAAGTTTATCATTCAGCAGATATCCCGCAATTTGCACGCCTCCGGCATGGAAGATTACGCCATTCCCTATGAAGGATATTATGGTGACGCTCCGTACGGAGCTATTCCAAACAGCCAATGCATTTGCCGGCTGAATACCCGGTCGGTGTTTGTCGCTCATGGGATTGCGCCGGGTGAAAATCCAGCCCGAACAACTATCTGGGGGCTGACCGGATCATCGTTGACCAACATCGCAGCTCCCTTATGGGTGCGAGCCGGTTCTGCGCCGCCGGAATTCGATTCCCCGACCGGTTCCTGTTTATGCTCTTCCGGCAGGAATATCGCCGATTATCTTTACGTCCAATGGATCGATGATGGCGATATCCGCCGAAACGGCGTGAATACTTTTATGCTTAGAAACGAAGACGGCGTCGGTGAGAGAAGCATATTACACTGATAATAATCCTTTGGCGGGTGGAGGCTATTACCGGGTAGCGGCTGTGCGGTAGTATTGACCAAATCTCGTTTGGGGTATAATTATGCTGGTTCAACGCTTGACTTATGCGAGAAAAAAACTGTATTCTACCACTTTTCCGTGTCATAACTGCGCAAAGCATATCATAGCAGCCGGAGTTAAGAAAGTCGTTTACATTGAACCTTATCCAAGAAGCAAGGCTTTCGATTTTCACAACGAGGCTGTATCCGCCGATAGAAAGGACGGCGAAAAGAAAGCTCTTTTTCTGCCATTTACCGGCGTAGGTCCGCGAAGATTTTTTGACCTATTTTCCATGAATTTCGGATCCGGTTATCCCTTGAAACGGGCGTTTGAAACTCAATATTCCATACCATTGTAAAGTAATAACATAGACAA
>CAZWOY010000170.1:0-7908 GCA_964635255.1 uncultured bacterium | reverse complement strand
TATTGCTCTAATGTTAGCAAAACAACTGATCTCCCAAAAGATAAAACTATTTTATACGCTTATTAATAAATATATGCTATAAATATCTGTATTTCAATATCGTGGACGGCTGAATAGAAGATCGGCGCAATGACGATAGCATTTCCCGCTAATTAGCTATCGGTCAATCTTGCCCATAAGTTGCTGCATTTCAGTGGATTAAATACCTGCACTCCCTTTATTGCGAAATCATTATCGCCATTATAAAGTATCATGCCGTCAATAGAGTTTTTCACATCTAATTTATGAAAATGGCGCAGTCCCTTTAAGAATTCTCTATTAAAAGTGGAAGCGGATTTGATTTCTATCGGAATTATTTTTCCGCTTTCTCTAATCAGTAAATCCACTTCGCTGCCATGGGAATCCCGATAGAAATATATTTCAGGTTTAACGCCCCTGTTATAGGCTGCTTTCAGGACTTCGGCAATTATCAGGTTTTCATAGAGATTTCCGCGCAAGGGATCGCGCGACGCTTGTTCCGCTGTGTGTATGCCGAGGAGAAAACTTGCCAAACCTGTATCTGTGAAATATAATTTCGATGATTTAATAACTCGTTTCCCGATATTTTCGAAAAAGGGCTGCAGCTCAAACAGGACGAAGGATGCTTTTAGTACGCTAATCCAATTCCTGATAGTAGCGCTGGACGCTCCGAGATCGGAAGCTAATGAAGAAAGATTGGAAATTTGTCCGATTCTTCCCGCAGCCAATACTAAAAATCGCTGAAACAGCGATAAGTCGCGCAATTGGATTAACGCTCCGACGTCGCGCTCTATATATGTTTGTAAATAATTGTTATAAAATCTTCGTACATTAAGCCCTTCCTCATGAAGTCTCGGATAGCAGCCGCTGACAATCAATTCGAAAGGCGTCAGAACATCCTTGTAATTCCTTAGTTCATTCAACGAAAAAGGCATTAACGTCAACATTGCCGTCCTGCCTGCTAATGACTGACTAATGGCTTCATGCAGCAATGGTTGATGGCTGCCGGTCAGGATAAATAAACCTTTTTCCTTACGGTCATCGACAATTCCTTGCAGATAGGACATTAATAACGGCAATCTCTGGATTTCATCGAGGATTCCACCCTGCTCTATACGCTTTAAAAATCCTCGCGGATCAGTTTCGGCAGCCATTCTCACTTCAGGGTCTTCAAGCGAGAAATAGACTTTATCAGGAAACGTCATCCGAGCCAACGTTGTCTTGCCGGACTGCCGCGCTCCCAAAATGGTTGTGACAGGATACTCAGTCGCGGATTGAACAAATTCTTCGGTAATGTCTCGTTTAATCATATAGGTAAAATAAACAAGATTTGTGCAAATTACAAGATATAGTTTCGATTTGCACAAAAATGAATTTCATTTAGTCATACTTATTGCTACGTACATGAAAAAGTGTCATTGCGAGTCTGCCTTTAGCAGACTAAGCAATCTCCTAACATCTTGATATTGCATAGTATTCCTCATCAAGCGGATTCCGTGAGATGGCGACTATTTTATGCGCATAGTAGTAACGAATTAGGCGCATTGACATTCAGAAAATATTCCAGGAATTGCTCATGACGCGAGCTTCGTCACGCAAAATGAAAATAGAACCTCTAGTAGGGCAGGCGTCTCTGCCTGCCAATCGACTGTAGAAAAGCAGGCGTCTCTGCCTGCCAATCGACTTTAGAAAGGCAGGCGTCTCTGCCTGCCAATCGACTTTAGAAAGGCAGGCGGGGACGCCCGCCCTACTTACAGAGTTTCTGTTTTCCAGAGAATACTTCGATTTGGGACTATTTTTTCCGAATTGAAACAGATGAATCGATTCCTTGAGTTTTATTTCGATTTTTCGTTTAATTTAACAATGGAAACTTCGAACACATAATTCCCAAATGCGGCGGCTTTTTAAATATATACTGTTTTTAGGCGTGTTCATCGTGGTTTTAGCTGCGGGGACGTTGCTGTTTGTTACGGTCGAACCGGGCGAAAGGCTGGTCAAGATTATTTTGATCCAGGTTCTGGAACGACAGTTGGACTCCGAAGTTCAGATCGACAGGCTTGAGACAAATCTCGTCGATAGGCTTCAATTGTCCGGCGTCCGGGTTGTGGACCCGGGTTCTGAGGCGGCTTATCTGCTGAAACTCGATTATCTGCGGGCGAGGTTCAGGCTCTTCGCTATTCTTGACGGCGAAGTGAAAATCGATTCGGTCGTCGCGGACAGCCTGCTGGTGAATCTCGCGCGGGACAGCGGCGGAACTTTGAACATTCCCGAGTTGGGCGGTGGGAATGAGGATGAAGCGCAAAAACAAGAGCCTCAAAAGCCTTCGAAATTTAAGATCGATCTCGGCTATGTCCGGGTGAAAAATTCGTCGGTTTCTTACGATGACGACGCCGTCCCGTTAGACGGCACAGCGGGCGGGCTTGATATCCGAGTGGAGATTGCCGACCGCGCTCGATACAAGTTTCGGTTGACGTCCAAACAGATCGACCTGGCGCTGGGTTCCGCCGCTTATGATTTTCGGGATATCCGGATCGAAGGCGGCTGGGCGCATAACACACTCACGATCGATACGCTGCAGATATATCGATCGGAATCGAGCGTCGCCGCCGCCGGAATCATGAGTTTTAAGGCGCAATCCGAACCATATCTGGACGCCAGGCTCAAGATCGACGGATCGCTGAAAGATTTCGATCAGGCGGCGCAACGATACCGGCCCGTTCGTTATAAAAATCTCAGCGGCAGCGTTAAGCTTGTAACTTCCGCTGAAGGCGCCGTATCCGATCTGCAATTCGAGGGACGGCTGGAACTGGGACAGGCTTCCAACGGCAGACTGATGATCGACAAAGGCGTCGTCGATTTTGCCGCCGGCTTCGATTCCGTGGCTATCGACAGTTTCCGGTTCGATCTGGTCGATGGAAAATTCGCCGGTTCGGGCGCGATTGCGTTTGACAGCCTGATGCATCATGAAATTAACCTCGTTATCGACAGGTTGGATCTAAGCCAAATAGACCGGTTCGCGGATATTCCCGAAAACTGCTGCTCCGGAACTGTATCGGGGGCGTTTCGGTCATCGGGACCCATCAAACGCCCTGAAAAAATAACTGCAAAAGGCGATTTTACTATCGTCGAAAGCGCTCATTCCAGATTCGATTCCTCAAACCTGTGCATTGGTCTCTCGCTTAAGGAAACCCTTTTAAAACTGGAATTATCTCAGAAAAAATCTTCAATATATGCAGAAATCTCTTATCATCCTGAAAAAGTCAAGGGAAATTTTTCAGCCGATATCAACGACGTTTCCGAACTCACGGCTTTAGCCGGTTATCCGGATATTGAAGGTAAAATTTCGGTCGATGGATCGATTAGCGGTACGGTCAAATCCCCTGCGATCAAAGCAACCGTCGATGTGGTGAATAGCAAATATCAAGATTTGGAATTTAAAACGCTGAACGGAGCGATAAAGTACATCGATGGCGAATTCACAGTTGAAAATTTAGAATTTAAAACGGGAATTTCAGAGATCAACGAAATTCGAGATCCGGTCGATCTCAGCGACTTTGCAGGCTCGTTAATAATCGAAGGCAATGTAACAGGCGGATTGACGACGCTGAACGGAGAGGCAACGATATCGATCGACGATCCGAAATACAAGAATTTCAAATTCGACGCCATAACCGTAAATGCATCCATCGACCGGAGCGACAGCGTGAACGCCGTTGTTTCCGTGATAAAAGACCAGCGGGGAATTTTCATCGAAGGATCGGGATCGCTGAAAGAATTGACCGGCAATCTGACGATGGCGGTCGTTGCCGATCCAGCGCCGGAGTATTTGAACGAATCGGACTTCCCGGAGAATAAACTATCTGATCTGGAAAGAGGCGTAATCGCTATAGTATTCGATCTGAAAAACAGGAACGATTTGCGGGTTAGAATGGACGGGGACAGTCTGGACGTCCAAATTGTCAAAATGTTCTTCGAAGACGATCTGGAATTAGGCGGTTTTCTGAACGTCGATTCTGAATTGTGGGGCAGCCTTTCAAAACCGCGCGGCAGTCTTCGTTTATCGGTTTACGATCCCAGGTTTCGCAATTTCGAGCTCGATTCGCTCAAATTAGCGATCCGGTCGGAAGATAATCAAGTCTTTTTCGATACGCTCAGCTTCTACAGCCTGGAAAACGCCATATCCGTCGATGGGCGGGTAATTGTGCCTTATGCGATGAAAGACTTTCTCCCGGCGGAGATCGAGTTTGATTCGCTCCGCATACGCATCGATTCGCTGGATTTGAACAAATTGAGCGCGACTATTCCATCGACTATGCAGTTCGGAGGAATTTTTAACTCCAATTTCCACGGCAGCGGCAGTCTTGCGCGCCCCAATTTTCAAGGCACAATCGAGATTACCGGCGGATGGCTGAAAACAGAGGGCGGCGAGTCCCACACCTTAGACAGCCTTCATCTGGTAATCGACGTGCCGGATATTAATACGCTGAATCTGAATGTTGAGGGACTCAGGAACAAAAAGAATTTCTTGCTTGAGGGTAATCTGACGACCGCAGACCGCCGGCAGTTCGATTCCAATTTGCGCCTCTCTTATAACGAGGCGGAAATACTATCGGCTTCGGGGAAATTCGGTTCTGAAACACTTGACTATAACATTAAGGCGCAGGATTTAAACCTGGCTCTCTTTCAAATGCCGGAAGGATTTCTTTCCACATTGCAGGGAAATGTAAATGGCTCGGTCCGGGCGCGGGGCTCTTTCGATAAACCGGACGTTTCGGGAAACCTGACCGCTGAGCGATTGCAGATTAAGCCTGATTTCCTTTCGGAACCGGTTAAGAACGGTAAAATCCAGGTCAGGTTCGATAAAAATAATTTACACTTAGACACGCTTAGGTTCCAACTGGGCGACGGGTGGTTGAACGCTTCAGGCGACGCGCAGCTCGAAAACCGGCAATTAACCGCTTTCGGTCTGAATCTGCGGGCGAACAACATCAAAGCAAGCAATGCGGGCGTATTCGAAGCCGCCGTTGAAACGGCGAACATCGATTATATTCATAAAAATGGCGATTACAGTCTAACCGGTAAAGTCAGGTTTAGCGAAACCCGGTTTACCTATCGTTTCCAGCCTTCTTACATACTAACGCTGCTGGATAGAACAGAACAGCCGATCGAGCAATATCCCGAATTCATCCGGAAAACGCAATTGGATATACGCATCCAGGACAGCGACCAGTTATGGATCGACAATAATCTGGCTAAACTGAGGTTGAGCGCGGCGCTGTCCGTGATCGGGACGCCGCCGGAGCCGGTGGTAACAGGCAGACTAAGCGTCGTCGAGGGCTATATTATCTACTTAGACCGCAAATTCCACGTCGAGAAGGGCGTTCTCGACTTCGCAGATCCGAATCGGATCAATCCGTTTATCACATTGACCGCCGTCGCCGAAGTAAAGGACTACCAGACTGAGGATGAAAAAGAATACACAATTACGCTGAACATCGACGGAACCTTGGAAAAGCCTAAGATCGATCTCCATTCACAGCCGCCGCTGGGCAAGCAGAATATTTTAGCTCTCCTGACCTTGGGATCGACCTTGGATCAGCCCTCCGGCGAGGCGTCCGGCGATCTCAGCGGCGTTATCAGAGACCGGCTTGAACGGTATTCCAGCAAACGAATAACGGGTTTTGTGTCGCGCCAAGCCGAGACTTATTTTGGCTTGAAAGAGGTGCAGATCGAAGGCAACGTATTCAATGCCTTTAATTCCGGTTCGTCCCGGCTATCGGCGACCAAACAGATCGGCAATCGGTTGGAAATGACTTATTTCACGACCATAGGGCATATAAACGATCAGGGAATTCGCCTTAACTACAAACTGATCGATCATTTTTCAATTGAAGGCGAAGCGGATCAAACGGGAAAATCAGGAGTCGATTTTAAATATAGAATCAAGTTCTAATGAAAAGATCACTCGAAATACTATTCCTGTTCCTTTTGCTTTTTGGTTCGGGCTTTATGCCGCATATTGTAAAAGCTGAAGCGAAAATTAAGATTGAATCAGTGGATTTTCATAATAATAACGCTTTTCCGGATCGTACGCTGCGAAAAATCATGCTGAACAAACCCGCTTCGCTGTTTCAGCCGGTTTATTACGATGAACAATTACTGCAGGTCGATCTCAGCCAGATTGAAAAATACTATCGCCAGCATGGCTATCTGGACGCTCGCATCACCGGTCACACGGTCGAAATCGATTCCTCTGACGAGGATGCTTACATCGATATTACGCTATATGAAGGCGAACTGACGAGAGTCGAGGGAATCGAGATATTCGGCAACAGCGTCTATAGCGATTCGCTTCTGAAAAAGAAAGCAGTTTTAAAACAAGACGATCCGCTCGAACAGGAGAAAATCGACCAATCCGCAAAGAACATAACAAACTATTACGCCGATAACGGCTATATAGAAGTCGAAGTCAGTCCGGACGTCAACGCCAATAAAGAAACAGGCGGCGCAATCGTCGATTTTCACGTTACCGAAGGGGAGCGATTTACCATCGGCGAAATATCGATCAATGGACTGGATAAGACGAAAAAACATGTCGCAGCCCGGGAAATGACATTTGAATCGGGGGAAATAATCGACAATTCCGCCTTGCTGCAGACGCAGTTGAATCTGTACCGGACCGGTTTATTTCAAAGCGTGTTCATTCGGCGCAAAACGTCGGATAAAAAAGGCGTGAAAGACGTCAGCATTGATTTAACTGAAAAGGAATATCGCGAGTTCTCAATCAGCGTTGGTTACGGTTCGGTGGAACGCTTCCGCGTACAATCGGAGATTTCCCACCAAAACGCTTTCGGTTCGGGCCGAAAAGCAGGATTAAGAGGCAAGTTAAGTTTTAAATACCGAAACGTCGAGTTGAACTTTTCCGATCCAAGATTATTAGACAGCCACTGGAAAGGCGACATTTCGCTCAGCGCCGGTTTCGAGGATGAACCGGGATATGATATTTTCCGTAGAAGTTTCCGCACGACTTTAGGCAGACCCATAGTAGAAAACGGCAAGATAATCTTCACCAGCCGCATCGAAAACAACGAATTGGAAAACATCGAGTTGACGCATGATCCGGACCAGGAATCGGATCGCATCCGCAGTTTTTCCGGCAGCTTTGTCTGGGACCGCCGCAACAATGCCTTTAACGCTTCGAGCGGAGCTTTCTTCGAAATTAAATCGGAATTAGCCGGAATTGTTATAAAAACGGAAAATAATTATATCAAATCCATGATAAAGTATAAGAAATTTAAATCCTTCGATTACGACTTGACGCTTGGAACTGCGATCGAGATCGGTTGGATATATTCTTCCCAACAGGGCGTTTCGGCGATTCCACTCGGAGAAAGGTTTTATACCGGGGGCCCTAATTCGATTCGCGGATTCGAATACCGAAAAGCGGGACCACTGGATCAGAATCGAGTCCCGATCGGCGGGAAATTCAAGATAGTGTTCAACGCGTTCGAGCTGCGCAAGAAGGTTTATAAATATCTGAATTTGGCGATTTTCACGGACGTCGGAAACGTCTGGTCGGAGCCGGATTACTTCGATCTGAAATCTTTCCGCATAAGCCCGGGTATAGGAGTAAGGATCGACGCCCCGATAGGTTTGGGGCGCATCGACTACGGATTTAATCCGTTCAGAGAGACGGCTGAAGAGCCGGGGATGTTCTATCTGAGCGTAGGGCAGGCGTTTTAGAATCAACCTGAAAATAGCTGGTTTAATCACATTGAGTGCGCGCTTCAGCGCGCATGAAGCACGGAACATGAGATTAAACTTTTCTGGTAGGGCAGGCGTCCCTGCCTGCCAGTGCGCCTTCGCAAGGTTGCGAAGGCAGGCAGAGAC
>CAZWOY010000169.1:0-7917 GCA_964635255.1 uncultured bacterium | reverse complement strand
ACTCCAATCGGCGCGCTCGCCGGCATTGCGGATGATTTAGCGTTTATTCACAACGCCGCCGGTCGATCAACGGAAAAAACAGGTGCAAATTCAAGTATTTCCTACAGGGAAACTTCTGAAATAAAAATAGCAGGTCTCTGTCTGATTCGCTTCTATCAAAAATACATCTCTTCCCAAGACGTCCCGACATGCAATTTTACATTAAGTTGTTCGAAGTTCGGCGTCAGAGCGATGCGTAATTACGGTTTTTTCTATGGGACACTGATTATTTCAGATCGCATCCAGCGATGTAATTTTTTCTCGCAGATATATTATCCCTGTGATTATAAAACAGGTTTAGCTATCGATTATCCCATTGAAAAATATTTTCTCAACTCGCATCCGGAACGCGATGGTAAAAGCGTTCAGGACGATTAGACGCCGATTCAGCCATAAAATCGCCTATTCAAACTCAGTTTCGGCTTTATAAAATCGATTTTGATATTCGTTTTATCCAACTTAAATGCACCGGCATGAAGATTGCGCCAATTGTACCACCGTTGCTGCGAAATACCGGCATTGTCTTTTTTTTAGCATTCTCTTTTGCATTCCGTTTAACCGCTATGCCGAAGGAGAGCTCCGGCAATAAATATTATTCGCCAGACAACGTTTATCTCTTTGCCGAATATCTTTACGAAGAAGGCGATTACGAACGAGCGGCCGGCGAATATCACAGATATCTTTTTATGACCGCGGATTCGCTGGATGCGCAAAAACGAAACTGGATTTACTTCAAACTTGGCAAGTGCAGCAGGTTAACGGGAAATTATTCCAAAGCGCTCGCTTATTTTGAAAATATTGGGGATTTCGGCGCGAACGGCTTGCTGCAAGAAAAAAGACGGTATCAGATATCTCTGTGCTACTTTTTGGCAGGAGATTACGACAATGCGATTTTGAAGCTCAGCCAGAACGGCTTAGAAAGCCGTCAAGTTAATCGTAAAAAAGAGATCCTCACAGCAATGAGCTATCTATATCAAAAACGATGGTCTGACGCGCTGAACTATCTCGATCGAATCGAGCAAACTGATTCATTAACGGCGGCATTGAAGAATTTTGCTCTCGGGGGAAAGGAACTGTCCCATAAAGATAAATTTACAGCTGGCGCTTTATCCGCCCTAGTACCGGGGCTGGGTAAAGTATATTGCAATCGCCCAGGAGACGGCTTATTTTCGATGTTAATGGTTGGTTTAACCGGTTGGCAGGCTTATCGCAGATTCGACAAGGACGGAATCGATTCTGTTTCCGGATGGATATATGGCGGTTTAAGCGGCGCATTCTATCTGGGAAATATTTACGGATCGGCAGTAGCTGCAGATATATATAATGAGCGTCAAGAAGAAAAGATTTTATCGAAAATCAGAATCTCCATAAATGTCGATACGCCCTAAAACAACGCTTTTACTATTTTTGATATGGGCAGGCTTTTTGCTCGGTCAAATCCATGATCCCGCTTTAAAATCAGGAGACTATTTCTTAAATGCGGGAGAATATAATAATGCAGTAACCGAATACCGGCGTTATTTATTCTTTAATCCGTCATCCGAATTGCACAGTTACGCTTATTATAAAATGAGCATAGCTTTCAGGAGTCAACATCGATGGGATAAAGCAATCGAAGCTATGCGCCATTCAATTCTAACCGCTTCCTCCGACAGCGCCGCTGATGAAAGGAAGATAGACTACGCGGTAATACTGTTAGTCAAAGGCGAAAACCGTAAAGCTGAAATCAAGTTGCTGCAAATCGAATCAAACACCGAATTGATTTCGATTAAAAAGAGAGCCGTTTTCTTGAGAGGCGTTGTTCTATTAAAGGAATATAAATTTGAACAGGCGCAAAATGTTTTTAGAAGCTACCTTACAATGGATTCGAGCTCCGGCAATGAAGATATTTTCAATGCCGTCGATTCGATGCTTTCTGAAGTTATTAAAATGAATTACAAATCGCCTCGATTTGCAAAATACCTATCAACTTTTATGCCCGGCGCAGGTCAAGTCTATTCCGGCAATTCCTTCGATGGAATAAACGCCTTTATTATCAATGGGTTAACGGGATATTTAACCGTCAGCAGCATAATTGCCGGGAATATTGGCAATGCGATGTTGAGTTATTTCTTTTTGTTTAACCGCTATTATTTTGGGAACAGAAACAATGCGGAAGAGCTTGCGCGAAAGCATAATGAAGAAATAAACCGGACTGCATTTGACAGCCTCATTGTTTTCTTAATGTATAATGACCGGAAATTAGAGCCGAATAGCAACAGGCTGACAAAATAGTCGCTATTTACGAGGAATTCGCGGGCGGCATTCTTAGTTTGAGAACAAATTAAAGGTGGACTCTATACATTCGCCTCATTCTTTTTAATGCGTTAGATGTTATAAATACCGCTATGAGTTGTATAGTTTATGTAAAAGGAATATTTTGGAGAATACACTGGTGCGCCAAATTTGATATTCTTCCAATTCGCAAAGGAGCAGCCACATGGCGATTATTTCAATTTTCGACGGCTCTTATTGCCATAGCGACGAGGTCGCTAGGGGTGTTGCTGAGGAGTTAAAATACAGGATCATCGATGATTTGATCTTTTCAGAAACCGAAAAACTCTTTAATATACCGGTCGATAAGCTGAAGAAAACCATAACCGACGATCTTTCGCCTTTCAGCCGGTTTACCAACGACCGTGAAAAATTTACCGCCGCCTTGCGCGTCGGGCTTTCAGAAGTTTTGCAGGAAAACGATCGGCTGATTACAAATTACACCGGTCATCTCGTCCCGCGTACGATAACGCATCTTTTGAAAGTCTGCATAATCGCCAATTTCGATTACCGCGTCGAACAAGCCGTCAAGGGAAAGAACATCAGCCAAAAAAACGCTGAAAAACAAATCCATAAAGACGACCGGGAACGAGCCGGCTGGACTCAATTTGTGCTTGACAAACCGCCGTTTGCAGAAGACCTTTACGACATAGTCATCCCGATGCATTCGACTTCCGTTTCCGAAGCGGTGGATTTAATAAAGGAACATGCATTAAGCGACGCGCTGAAAACAACCGAACGATCAAGGCAGGCTGTCAAAGACTTCAACCTTGCCGCCAAAGTTTGGTATGAATTGGTAAAAGCGGGACACACCGTGAACGTTTATGCTGAAGACGCTGTGGTTATGATTGAAATTAACAAATATGTAGTCAGACTCGAAAAGCATGAAACAGAACTAAGAAAAATCGCTGAAAAAGTCAAGGGCGTAAAAAATGTCCGGTTTAAAACCGGACCTAAATTCAGCCCCCCATCGATTATCCCATTAGGAGAACTTGAGATGCCCTCGAAAATTTTGCTGGTGGACGACGAGAAAGAGTTTGTGCAAACTCTGTCCGAGCGTTTATTAACTCGCAACCTCGAATCTTCCGTAGTATATAATGGTGAAGAAGCGATTGAGTTTGTTAACAAGGATGAACCTGAGGTTATGGTGCTCGATCTTAAAATGCCCGGCATCGACGGCATCGAAGTTTTAAGACGGGTAAAGAAAGAACATCCTAAGGTTGAAGTTATTATCTTAACCGGACACGGTTCGGACCGAGAAGAATCCCTGGCGGAGGAATTGGGAGCGTTTGCCTATCTGCATAAACCGGTCAACGTCGATCTGCTCGCGAAAGTAATGCGGGAAGCTTATCAGAAGGTTAATGAATGGAAGACGGATGAAAACGAAGAAGATGCGGATTGAGTTAACCTTGATCGCTAATGAAACAGATTCTTAAAAATATTCTGGGAGATTAAATGGGACTCATAACCGACCTTATCGATCCCTTAAAACCCCGGACGCCGGCGACTCCGGGCGTGAAGTCTCCCACTCGCTACCAGAGGCTCTGGCGATTCTCGATAATCATAACGCTGGCTATTGCGATCATACCTTTAATTGTACTCACTCTCGTTAATTACTATCAGGATCGCAAGACTTTTCGAACCGAGAACGAGTATAAAATTACCCAGATTATAGAGAACACCAAACGAACGCTTGAATTCGTAATTGAGGAACGCCGGTCGGCGTTAACTATGATCGTTAACGAACAATCCTACTATGACCTTTGCAGCGATGAACTCCTTGGAACCAGTCTGAGAAACCTGAACATTTCGTTCGGCGGATTTGTCGATCTGGGAATTATCGATTCCGATGGAACGCAGGTTAACTATGCCGGTCCCTATGAATTGAAAGGCAGAAACTACAAAGACCAATCCTGGTTTCACGAGGTCAACCTGCGCGGCGTTTATGTCAGCGACGTCTTTATGGGATTCCGCAACTTCCCGCATTTTGTTATCGGCGTTAAACATGATAAAGGCGCTAACGACTATTTCGTGCTACGAGCCACATTAGATATGGACTTGATCAATCAGCAGATCTATTCACTTGATCTGGACGAGTTGACCGACGCCTTTATCGTTAATCAGGAAGGAACGCTGCAGACCTCTTCGAAATTCTACGGGAAGATGTTAGCGCCTTCCGGCATAGGGGTGCCGACGCATTCCAGAAACAGCGTAGTTTTGGGCGAGATAATATCCGACGGTGAAAAGTTCATCCACGGCTATACGTATATAAAAGGAACCCCGTTTGTATTGATGGCGAGCCGGATGTCGAAAGATCCCGTCACTCATTGGCTTTCCCACCGGGAACAGTTGATCTGGTTTCTTGCCGTCACGCTGATCATAATAATTTTCGTAACCGTATCCCGCAGCACTTATATGGTCAAGCGGCTGCGGGCTTCGGACGAGCGGCACGAAAAGGCGCTGCATAACATCGAATACACCAGTAAAATGGCGACCATAGGCAGGATGGCGGCGAGCGTCGCCCATGAAATCAACAATCCGCTGGCGATCATAAATGAGAAAGCCGGCTTATTGAAGGATATGGTTACGTTTTCGGAGGATTTCCCGAAAAAGGAAAAATCGCTTAAACTGCTCACTAAAGTCGAAGAATCGGTCGAACGCTGCAGCAAGGTAACGCACCGGCTTCTGGGCTTTTCAAGACGAATGGACCTCAAACGCGAATTGATCGATCCGGGACACTTAATGAGGGAAGTCGCGGGCTTCATCAGCAAAGAAGCCGAGCATCGCAACGTTTCCATCGATTTCCACATCGACGAAGACGTCCCGTCCATCGAAAGCGACCGCGGTCAGCTTCAGCAGGTGTTCTTAAATATCGTCAACAACGGCGTCGCCGCGGTTTCCGACGGCGGGAAAATCGACATTTACGTCAGGTCCGCCGGCGGCGAACATGTGGCGGTCACTGTCTCAGACAACGGCAAAGGCATATCCGAAGAGGATTTGAAGCATATTTTCGAGCCGTTCTTCTCGACGAAGGGCGAGTTCGGAACGGGGCTCGGTTTATCGATAACGAAGGACATAATCGAAAAACTGGGCGGGAAAATCGAAGTTCAAAGCGTGCTGAAACGGGGAACCAACTTCACGATCACGCTCCCCGTCAGGCAAAAGAACTAAACAGGAACCGACATGGAAAATATCAAAGCGCTATTGGTCGATGACGAAGAGGACTTGATCTCCACGATGGCGGAGCGCCTCGAATATCGCGACGTGGACGCCGAAGTGGCTTTCACCGGAGCGGAGGCGTTAGAAAAGGTTGAAAAGAACAAATACGACGTTCTGGTGATCGATTTGAAAATGCCGGGGCTGAGCGGATCCGACCTGATCCGGACTATCCAGAAAACCCACCCGGACGTTCCTATTTTGCTGATGACCGGTCATGGCATGAACCTCGAAAATTTGGACATCCCCCCGGGAGTTTCCAATTATCTGCCCAAACCGGTTGACATCAACGACTTAATCGACAAAATGCATGAGGCGATAGACAAACGATGAACGAAAACAATCCCCAGGATTTAGATAAAAACGTCTGGTCGAACAGCCTGGCGTTTTTCGGCGCTATTACGGCTTCGGTCTCGCATGAATTGAACAACGTTATGTCCATCATCGACCAGAACAACGGACTGCTGAGCGATCTGCTGATAGGCGCTCAATACGGCAGGCCGATCACGAACGAGCGGCTGGAGCGCATTTCCAACAGCATAACCAACCAGATGGAGCGCGGCGTCAAGATCATTAAGCGGCTGAACACTTTTGCTCACAGCGTCGATGATCCCGTCAGGGAGTTCGACCTGATCCAGTTGGTCGATAATTTCACCCGCTTAGCGCAGCGTTTGGCAAACCTCAAAAAAACCACGCTCGAATCCGTCCACGAGGCGGACCAGATCACGGTAAACACCAGCCCGTTCCTGGTCCAGCAGATCATGTTCCTGTGCATCCAGCGCACTTTAAACGCCGCTCGGGAAAACGACGTCATAGAAATCCTAACCAAACCCGGCGGCGCAAAAGTCGCCATCGAAATCCACGCCCGCTGGACGCCTACGATCCATGAAGGCTGGGACAGCGATTACGTCGAGCATTTAATCCGGCTGATCGACGGCAATCTGGAAATCCGGCAGGCGGATGAGAAGGAAATTATCGTGATATCGGTTGGAGGAGTTACGTAGCCCGGAAACGATGTATTCCGGGGATTTGGGCTAAGAGAGTGCCTGCCACGTGTCCTCACGTGGCAGATAAGTGTTGTATTCACAAAACTTAATAATCGCTTGAGCTCGCCAAATCTTTGCAATCTGAAGACTGAACTCTGAGCTGTGGCGAATCCGTGGGGAAGGCTTATTTCCTTTTTTTCCCGATAACGCGCTCTAATGAACGATACACATCATCATGGTCGTCGCTTTTGCGTGTACCAATGGCGATTACTAATACAATTACTTTTTCGTATTTTATTCTATAGACAATCCGGTATCGGTTGCCTGCTGCGCGCAGGGAACGATAAAGCTTAAGTTCACCGCGCAAAGGTTTGCCAAATTCAGGATTTTCCTCCAGCAATCCGACACGTTCGAGGATTTGGTTCAATGTCCGTTGGTCTTTAATCGACGCTAAATCCTTGTGGGAGTCTTTGGAAAATACAACTTTGAATTTCAACGGCTTAGCGTTTGAGTTCTTTTTTAACCTGTTCAAAGGAAATGACATTTCCCGCGGCGACGTCCTCTTCACCGCGCCGTATTTTATCTAACATTGCATCATCGCTTAAGATTTCGACGGTCTCCATCAGCGACTCGTAGATTTCCCAGGACATTACGGCTGCAGCAGGCTTATTCCGCTGCGTTATCTGCACAACTTCCCGTTCCGCTTCTTTCAGCAGCTTGGAAAACCGGCTGCGCGCCTCGGTGGCGGTTAAAGTCGGCATATTTTTTCCTCTTAGAATAAGATTTATGTCTTAATATAGTGTTTTTATTGTTTAACATGAAAGCTAAAAGAAGAATGGATTCGCAGAATGCGGGGAATGCGCCGCTAAATCTTTACAAGTTGTTGGCTTCTTGCAGCCCGGAAACGATGTATTCCGGGGATTTGGGCGGTGTGTAACTCATACCCGGTATGCAGTCGCTTCCGGGTTAGTTGCTAAATTCGAGAACAAGCTAAAGCTTGAACTCGAACGAAACCTATCCCACACAATCGAAACCGCGGGCGCTATTTCGTTGGAGTACACGCTTCAGCGTGGGAATATAGCACGCTGAAGCGTGTACTCCAACATTATTATCCAAACGCAATCAAAAAACCAAACCCATACCCAAAATCGTTCACAATTAAACCGAGCTGATGTGTGCCATGGCTTGCTTGTCAAGCCAGGTTTATACTAACGATGTTCGGGATCGACAAGCTAAAGCTTGAACTCTAACGAAACTACCCAAACACAATCGAAAGCGCGGGCGACATTTCGTTGGAGTACACGCTTCAGCGTGGGAATATTGCACGCTGAAGCGTGTACTCCAACATTATTATCCAAACGCA
>CAZWOY010000168.1:0-7918 GCA_964635255.1 uncultured bacterium | reverse complement strand
TCGACCTTGTTTAGTAAAGTATGCATTCCCACGCGGGAGCGTGGGAACGAGTTTGCAACGAGTTTGCAACGAGTTTGCAACGAGTTTGCAACGAGTTTGCAATGTGTACATTATTTATTGCACATAGTAATAATTGAAGATTTGTAATGGGAAATAGCAATCATTTTTCGTACTTTTTTTAATGTGATCTACTCCGGTGTTGCGGATTAAATTCTGTAACCGCAAAACGAACTTTAGGATTTTTTACGCATAAATCATTTTACCGGAGGGAAAAAAAGTTAATTCTCTCGGTGAAAAACTACCGGATTTTTTTATTGTCCGGTCTTTTCCGCAAAGATATTTATCTTTTTCATACATTTAAGGAGCTTTTTCGTGGGACCATTAATCATAGCAATCCTGATATTAATCGGTAACTGCGCTGTTTTCGCGCAGAATTCCGATTTAAATGTTGTTCCATTGCCCAATGCGCAGCAAGTTCCGGTCGAGGATTCCGGACTGCTGGTCGAAAAACCCGCGCATGACAACATGGAATCTGCATTGTCTGACTTAGTTGAAATTTATCTACGTAACGACTCGAAACTCTTAGAAGATTACGCTCAGCGTAGAAAAATACAAATCAAAGAATCGAGCGTTTTATCTGAACTCGTGTTCTTGAAGGGTTACAAAGCCGAAGATATTAACGACGCTTTGCTTCGTGATTTTAATATTGAAGTTGAATCGAGATCGGAGCATTTCCTGATTTGCTGGATACCGATCGATAAATTGGCAGATTTTGCCGAAAGTCTTGAAAACATTGCCGCCGTTCATCGACCGAAAGAACCGGTTTCGCACATCGTTACCGAAGGCTTGGAATTAATCGGCGCGGACGTCTTTCACGACGAAGGAATCGAAGGCGATGGGGTAACTGTCGGCGTTTTCGATCTAGGTTTCGATTTAGCCGCCGAAGCCCGCCAGCGAGGAGAGCTTCCCAATTATACCGCCCGTAATTTTACGCAAGAAGATTTTAACGACGGCAGCGTTCACGGGACGGGCTGTAGTGAAATTGTTTATGACCTCGTTCCCGAAGCTGAGTTTCATCTGATAAAAATCTGGAACACCGCCGATTTCGAGCAGGCTCTCGACTATTCGGCTGAGGAAGGAATCGACGTCGTCAGCATGTCGCTTGGATGGATTGAACCGATGGGAGATTATTTCCGCGGCGAGGACGTGATGTCGCGGCTGGTTGACGAATATTATGCGGGAGGCTTGTTTTTTATCCAATCCGCAGGAAACGAAGGAATGGCGTGTTACCGCGAAGATTTCGACGACGAAGGCGCGCGGGACCATTACCACAGGTTCGATGACGGAGTTGTCGTGAATCATTTCGGACCGGATGAGGATGAAAGCTATGAGTTAGAAGAAGGCGAATATATCGTGGTTTCGCTCGTCTGGGATGATTTCCCGCGCACCGGCGAGGACTTTGACCTCGAATTAGTCCGCTTTGTCAATAATTCCTGGCGGGTTGAAGCGCGTTCGAATGACAGGCAGAACGGGAACGACAATCCCTCCGAATTTATCAGCTTCCTCGTAGAAGACGAAGGCGAGTATGGAATCAGGATCCTTCGCTACGATGCGGATAATGGAATGGATTTTACTGTTCGATCCTACAACCATGACCTCGGTTATAATTTTCCCGCTGGCAGCATCGGCATACCCGCCCTTGCCGAGAACTGTTTCGCAGTCGGAGCGGTAGATTATCGCGACTGGAACGACAGAAACGTCCGCGTCGAGCGTTTCAGCTCGCAAGGACCGACCTACGATGGAAGGATGAAGCCCGATATCGCCGGTCCCGACGGCGTTTCAACTTATGCTTACGGCGAACAGGATCGCGCTTTTTACGGAACTTCGGCTTCGTGTCCTCATGCCGCCGGAGCCGCCGCTTTAGCTTTGTCTGCAAATCGGAATATGGATAACGACGATATTTGGTCGTATTTAGCTGAAAATGCAGTAGATGCAGGAGAAGAAGGACCGGACAACCAATTCGGGCATGGCAAGCTGAACTTAGAGATGCAAATCGACGTCCCCGAAGGTATTTTTATTAATGAATTGCAGGCGGACAACCGCGAAACCATTGAGGATCCCGCCGGCGATACGGACGATTGGATCGAACTCTACAATGCAACCAACGATGATATTGACCTCAGCGGACTTTATCTGTCCGACAATCCAAACGATCCCGATATGTGGGAGATTCCGGAAGGAACTGTTATCGAGGCGCGTCGCTTCCTGTTGATCTGGGCGGATCGAGAAGTCAACGAAGAAGGACTTCATGCGAATTTTACGCTCAGTATTATGGGCGAAGAAGTTGGCGTTTATTTTGAACACAACGGCGAGTTTACGCAAATCGACGCTGTTGACTATCCCCGGTTGCAAGCCGACTGGTCTTATGGGCGCGTAAACGACGGCGGCGATCGGTGGCAAGAGTTCGAAGAGCCGACTCCCAACCAATCGAATCGCGACAACCCGAATGAACCCGGCGAGGACTGGATTATCTACGACGACGGCGAACCGGCGGTTCTTTATACTCTTGAAAATTATTGGTCGAAGGTCATTTTCACACCGGAAACCGCCTTCCGGTTGGAAAACATATCCTTTATGCCTTTAAATCCTGGTCCCAATCCCGATGCGCCCTGTGAAATCAAAGTGTACAGCAATGACCGCAACAACAATCTTGCTGAATTGCTGTGGGAAACCACGATCGACCGGCTGGATCCGTTCAATTGGGATGAAATGGACAATAACTGGTATTTGGTCGAAATTCCCGAAGACGACTGGATGGAATTCAACGCCGGCGAGAATTTCACGGTGATGTACGGACCGGCTCCCGGCGGCGAATATGATCCCAACAATATGCAGGAAGGCGACGGCTGGTGGAACCTCTGCGATGACGCTACCGAAGTGAATCGCAGCTTTACCTATGCAGGCGACGATCCGATAGGCAACCACCGCGAATGGACGCTGATAGAAAACGATTTGCTCCTTAGAGCCAACGGCAGCGCAGTCGAAGTCGAACCGCCGGTGATCGTCGTCGAGCCGGACGAGATCGAGTCGAACAACGGGGGCGAATATGTGATCGAAATCGCTAACGACGGCGCGTCGAACCTCGTCTGGAGAACCGAACTTGAAATTATCGACGAACCTGAACGCGACCGGGGAGTGCGCAGCGTGCGTTCGACTGAGCGCGAGACGGAATCCGCCGGCGTCATTCAAAACATCGTCGATGGCGGAGAAATCGATCCGAAAGACTACGCCGTTTGGAACAGTTATATAAATCGCCTCCGCGAATCCGCCGGCGTTCCGGATCGAGACCGCAGAGGCGAACCTGACCAATCCGGCTATTTCTGGATCGACAGCGATGAGCAGGGAGGACCTGAGTATCAATGGGTCGATATTGCAAACGCCGGCAGAGAGTTTAACGCCGGAGACGACTGGAACAGCGGCGCGATAGAATTAGGCTTCGATTTCGAGTGGTACGGCGAAACCTACGACGAGGTTTATATCTGCTCGAACGGCTGGGTTTCCTTTACCAGCGAAGATACGGACTACCAGGTTCCCCGACCGCCGAATCGGGAAGAACCAAACGCCCTGCTGTTAGTGAACCAGTTCGATATAAATCCTGCCGCAGGCGGCGATATTCTCTTCTGGTCGAACGAAGAATTCGCCGTTGTGTCGTGGATTAACGCGCCGATGTACGGAAATGAGAACATTAGATCGACATTCCAGGTTATCATAACCATCGATGGGGTGATCTTCTACAATTATGCGGCGCAAGCCGGCGTCAACGGATCCGCGCAGAACGTAGGCTGCGAAAATGCAGATGGATCGATGGGGGCTTCGATTATTTACCGGGAAGCGAACCGCATCGAAGAGGGATTGTCGATTGCCATTCTTCAGGCGCAAAACGATTGGATATCCTGGGATCCACAACAGGGAGTCGTGGAGCCGGACAGAGAGCAGGAGGTGACGGTATTGCTAAATTCCGCCGGACTTCGCGCGGGCGATTACGAAGCCGAACTCCATTTCCTCTCCAACGATCCAGAAAACGAGGACGTTGCGGTAAACATTATCATGCATGTCGAGGAAGAGCCGGCGATTGTGATCGAACCGGAAGAACTCGACTTCGGAGACGTTATAATCGACTGGCATGAAGAGCGAAACATCGTCATCATCAACGTAGGCAACGAACTGCTGGAGATCGACAATATCGAGTCCGACAACGACGCCTTCACAGTCGATTTTGATGAAGAAATCGGATTGGAACCGAATAACTGGCTGCCGGTAACGGTCTCATTCACGCCGGAGGAAGCGGCGGACTATGAGGGAACCTTGACGATTTTCTCAAACGATCCCGACGATGAGGAAGTCGAAGTCGCGCTGACCGGAACCGGCGTCGAAGGTATTGTACCGGGTGAGGATTGGGTCGGTTATGACGACGGTTTTCCGGCAAGGTTATACACGGTCGAAAACTACTGGTCAAAGGTTACTTTCAACATTCAGGATGACTTCACGCTCCACGGCGTGCGCTTTATGCCCTATAATATAGGTCCGAATCCCAATGCTCCCTGCGAGATCAGAGTTTACCGGGAGGGCAATGGTCATAATCTGGGCAATCTTGTCTGGGAAACTGAGATTGAGCGGTTAATGCCCTGGGACAGGCAGAATGTTGAAGCCAATTGGCACTGGGCGCCGATTGTCGAGGACAACCGTCCCTTCTTTGAAGCCGGTGATAACTTTACGGTCATGTACGGACCGGCTCCCGGCGGTGAGTACGATTTCAACAACCTGGAAGAGGGCGACGGCTGGTGGAACCTGACCGATTCCTCGACCGTGGTCAACCGCAGTTTTATTTTCGAGGGAGATGAACCAGAAGGCGCTCACGCCGAGTGGACGGAAATACCGTATGACTTGATGCTTCGAGCGAATGGAACGATCACCCGTCCCGATCCGCCGCAGCTGTCGGTAGATCCGGAACCGGGACGAATCGAAGTCGAGCTTGCATCGGACGATGATCCTGAAGAAGTTGTTATTATTTTAGGCAACGAGGCAAATGAAGACGCTTCCGATCTGGAATACATGATCGAGTTGTCCGATCTGGAAAACCGCGACGCATTCCGCCACAGAAACGTGCGGCGCGCCGGACATTCGAATCCGCAGTTCCATTTTAAAAGCAGGATGCAACTCGGAAACGGCGACCGCGCGCAAATCCTGCCGGCGGACTTAAACCGGCGCCAACGGGCGAGTATCGGCGATCTAATCAGTTCAGACAATGTCCATCCACGGGCGTTAGCTCCCAACAGAGACCATTTCGGCGACGTCTTAGGGCGTTATGACATTCCTTACGCCTTAACCACCGATCTGGAATGGGTCGATGGGATGATGTGGGGCGTCTGTATCGACGCTGACAATGCGTCCCATTTGATCGCCTTGAATCCGCGCAATGGAAACGTCGAAGAGGATATCGAGCTTGAAAGCTTCGGTGTGCGCATGACGTTTGACGGCAGATATTTCTGGATAAGCGCCTGGGGCGAAGAGGAGATCGTTCAGTACGATCTGAACGGCAGGCGGATTCGCTCGATCAACGCTCCCATCCCGTATCCCGGCGGCATGGCTTCCGATCGGGACGATTATGTCTTCATTTCCGACTGGGATCGCGATGAGGAAAATCCCGATGAACGTGAAATGGTCATTTATGTCTATTCTATTCAGAACCGTCGCCAAGTCGGCGTGATCGATTATCTCGAAGCGACTGACGGCTGGTATCTCGGCGGCTTGGTCTGGGTCGATGAGACGCCGGATGCGCCGCTGTGGGGACTTGGCGGTCGAGGGGTTTATCAATTTTCAATCGGCGATAACTGGCGTCTTGCGCTCGAACGTTTCTTCCCGATTCCATCGGCGGAAGGGTACAACGGCATAGGCATAGGGCATGACGGCGTGAACACCTGGCACGGCCTGGCGGAAACGGCTGAATGGGTCATAGTCGATGACGGCGAATATTTCGACTGGCTGTCGGTCGATCCTGAAGTTGGTTCTATCGAGCCGGGGGAAGAGACCGAAGTGAGCTTGATTTTCGATCCCGACGGACTGGACGATGGATTTGAGGAAACCGTTGAAATGATTATCTATACGAACGATCCTGAAAATGAATCGGTCGCGTTCGATCTTAATTTCAGCATAAGCGATGAACAAGTTCCCGAACTGCGTCACTTTATCGATTTCGATCGCACCGATATCAATCACAGCCTGTTGATTCTTTCGCTGACCCACGAGGAAGAGGACGTTCCTACCGGTTGGGAAGTCGGCGTCTTCACGCCCGGCGGTCTTCTTGCCGGAGCCGGCGTCTGGATCGAAGGCGAACGATTGGGCTTTCCGGCCTGGGGCGACGAGCAAGGCGGTGAAATAAATGGCTTTAGACCCGGCGAAGCGTTAAACTTCCGCGCCTGGGATTTCGAAGCCGATGAAGAGTACCGTACAGCGCCGCAGTGGGTAAACGGGCCTCATAATTGGGCGGCGAATGGATTTACCGTTGTGAATCTTGAGACCATGCTTGGGCGGGACCTAACGGTTGAGTTCAGCGCCGGCTGGAACATGATTTCAATCAACGTCGTCCCCGGACAGGAATTCTGGGATGAAGACGAAGATCGCGGACCGGACATTATCCTCATGACCGAACAGCTTAGGATCGACGAGGACAACCACCACATCGCGCTGATGAAAAACGGTCTTGGACAGTTTTATTCGCCTGCGTGGGGTTTCTGTAACATTCCCTATTGGAATCTCGCGGATGGGTATCTTGTAAACATGGACGAAGATATCGAAACCGTCTGGCCGGGCGAACCCATCCCGGCGGATGAAGATATCCCGCTGATGAACGGCTGGAACATGATCGCCTATTTCCCGACCTATGAACTTGACGTCAGCGCCCCAGATTTCTATGGCATTTCGCCGATTGTCGAGCATGTCGATCTGATGAAAGACGGTCTGGGTCATTTTCTTTCGACAGCTTTCAATTTCTCGAATATGGATCCGCTTCGCGAAACGCAAGGCTACCAGATCAAGGTCGATGACGATATCGTCCTTAATTATCCTGAACCGCAGCGACGGGTGTTCACTGCGGCTGAAAAAGACGCCGACCGGCGCTGGGCGAGTCCGAAGATTACCGATCGAAACATGAGTGTCCTAATAACTCAAATCTCCGGCGCAGACGCTCAACAGGGCGATGAAATCGCTGTCTTAAACGGCAATGGCGTCGCAGTTGGTCGTGGAGTTGTGGATGGAAGCGGCAGGTGCGGACTCGCAGTGTGGGGCGATGATGAGGCGACGCCAGAAACGGAAGGCTTGCAGGAAAATGAAGCTTTCAGCCTGACGTACTGGAACCGCGAAACCGGCGAAGAAACGCCGTTAACCGTAGAATCCACGCTGCACGGCGAAGGACTGGTTTATTCCGATAATGGTTTCACAGTTGTTCAGACCGGCGTCGTCGATGCGATTCCGGAAGAGTACTATTTAGGCGATGCATTCCCCAATCCGTTCAATGCCGTCGCCAAGATCGGCTTTGGATTGCCGGAGTCCGGATTTGTATCGATCCAGGCTTACGACCTGTCCGGTCGTCTGGTTTCCACACTTGCCGGCAATGATTACCAGGCGGGAAACCACGCGATTGTATGGAACGCGAACGGAATCTCTTCGGGCATTTACTTGATCAAGATGAATGTGAATGGATTCAGCTCCGTTAAAAAACTTACCCTCATGAGGTAAGGAAAATTTTCCTAAATAAGAGGTAGCCAACCGGTTCGGATTTACCTAACGAACCGCTTTAAATAATGCGGCAGGTTCCTGTTTCGACAGGAACCTGCCGCGTCACAAGAATAGTAGGTCGAAC
>CAZWOY010000167.1:4893-7927 GCA_964635255.1 uncultured bacterium | reverse complement strand
GCAACATACCGCCCTTGGGCAAAATGTCGAACAAGAGTGTTCGACCTACTATTTTTAGTGGGAAAATAGAACCTTGGACTTATCGCATTGAGTGCGCGCTTCAGCGCGTACCGGGCGCCTCATGCGCGCTGAAGCGCGCACTCAATGTGATTAAGCCAGCGATTTTCATGTTCTTTGGCGAAGCGCGCTTTAAAAGGAATTCTCGAAAAAAGCAAGCAGGGATTGTTCGGAAAAAGACCGGACTGTCCTTCTGTGCCAATCAGATTACTGAATTTGGAACAAACTTAGCGTAATACTTGATACAAAAACAAAAATTGGAGATGCATAAATGACAGTCGAAGAAGCGATCATCAGCGCATTGGATTATGAAGTCAAGGTTAGAGACTACTATGCAGACGCTGCCGCGAAAACAGACGATCCCAAAGGCAGGGAAATATTTCAAGCCCTCGCTGAAGAAGAACAGGGGCACGTCGATCATTTGAATGGGCGATTGAAGAAATTAAGAATGTCAGGAAAGCTTGAACCGGAGGAAATAAAGAGCCTCCTGCCGTCGAAGGAATGGATTGAGCAGGGTAATGCGAAGATGACGGAAGTTAGTCTTGACCGTTCTTACGATACCGAAATCCAAATGATGAAAGACGCGCTGAAACTCGAAGAAGAAGTCAGCGATCATTACAAGAAACTCGTATCGCAGCTTGATGGAGACGCTCAAGCGATGTTTCGCAGATTCCTTGAAATTGAGGATGGTCATACGGCTATCGTGCAGGCGGAACTCGACGCGCTGCAAGGCAACGGTTTCTGGTTCGACTTTGCAGAGTTTAATTTGGAAGCGGGATAATGCTAATGGAATGCCCGTCAGGTTGTATCGCCTGACAGATTGCAACGCCGATGGGATGCCTGTCAATGCCAATGGGATGCCTGTCAGGCGTCCTCGCCTGACAGGTTTCAGTTTTGCGGCGTCTGTCTAAGAAAACATAATGACGGATAGGAATATTTAATCCCTGTAAAATTATTTTCCGCGATATCTTTAAGAAGACGCCTTACTGGAAAAACACGCCTATTTTCGCTTCCGAATGAAATTTGTGACCTGTTTAACAACAACTACAATAATAATTAGCATATTTTAGTTAAACTGCCTTTTTTTTGGCAAAATGCCGGATTGTCGATAGTTTCATATTGCAATTATACGATTAATAATTGCGTATATATTGACATAAGAGATTTGTTTTGGTATTTTGCTATATTTGGTTTTTTAAATTCGACGTCGCGGTCTATCCGGGAATGCCGTTACTACTATGTGCATAAAATAGTCGCCGTCTTACGGAATCCGCTTGATGAGGAATACTATGCAATATCAAGATGTTAGGAGATTGCTTAGTCTGCTAAAGGCAGACTCGCAATGACACTTTTTCATGCACGTAGTAATAAAGCACAACCATTCCAAATTTCCAGCATGTTGGAAATGGGAAGCAGTAAGGACTTGGACATTTTTAAGACATTTATTTTGTCAAAATTTTCTGATTTAGATTCTGCCCAAAAAATGGAGAGCCACTCGATGACTCGAACTTGCTCGCACAGTAAAGCCGCTGTTGCATTTTTGTTTACCGCAGCGTTGATCTTGTTTTTCACAGTTTCGGTTCCTGCCGGTTATGCAGCCGAACAGAAGCATTTAGACAATCATGCATCGATCGTTAATTATGATGTGTCATCGATAGACGTCGAATTTAATCTAAACGAATTGGACGTGCATGAAGTTATCCGCGATGGCGAAAAATTCGACGGTATGGTAATGCCGGGCGAAAGTTTCACTTACGACTACGGCAAACCTATGCTGCCGATGGTCAGCAGGTTTATAATTGTCCCGCCGGACGAAGCGTTGAGTCTGGAAGTCGAAGTTGCTAATCAGCGCCGTATCAAGGCTGATAATCATCCGGTTATGGTCTTAGATGAGGAATTTGTTCAAAATGGCGAGCAATGCCAAATCGGCGTTGAGAATATTTATCCTCCCGTTCCCGCTGAGATTAGCGAACCAACCATAATTCGCGGAGTCAGGCTGGTAAAACTCACAACTTATCCTGTTCAATGGGATCCGAACGAACATGAGTATATTTTTAACGATAATATCAATGCCTCGATCCGTTTTACAGGTGGAGAACCGACCAATCCAGCAGTCGTTCCCTACAACGAGCGCAGGACGATCAGCCGAGAGTTTTTAAAATTCATCGAAGCCTTCGCCATGAACGGCGATATTTTAAGGCGCGACGATGAAGTTACTGTTTCACCTTGGGCGGGACACTATTGCATTGCCGCGCACACAAACTGCATCAATCCGGGGCGAGAATTCTTCGAGTGGCGCCGCAAAGCCGGATACAAGCTCGATATAATCAATCTTTCTCCCGGTCAAGCGGGCAACGCCAATACCACTAAGAATATTATTCAGGATTTATACGACGATTATCTCAATGATGGGGAGGACCCCTTCGACCAGCTAATGCTGATCGGCGATTACACTAATCATGAGAATTGCGGACCAAATTCGCAGTGGGTTTTAGATTCGTTCCGCGGCACTACACTGTGGGGTCATGCAAATCACTCGGATTATGAATTTGGAACACTCGATGGGAACGATATTCATCCCGATGTAGGAATCGGCAGATGGTGCACGGGCAGCGCCGGACTTATGGATTTAACTGTGGGCCGAACACTCGCTTATGAAGCCGAACCATACATGGAAGATACGGATTGGTTCACGCGCGGCTTTGTCGGCTCTTATCACTGGGGCAACAGTCCGACCTCGGCCTGGCATGTAACCATTCAGACAAACGTCCGCTGGGCGACCGAGGTCTTGGAGCATCTCGGTTACGACGAAGTCAGATTTTATGAGAACTACGATTACGATAGAGTCGCAAGTCAGTATCATCCGCATATACGCGCCGCCTACAACGATGGCGTGAACGTGATACTCAGCCGCGCTGAATGCTACAACTGGCGCAGTAATTTTAACGGCGTTAATAACAACGTCGTTTTCCCGATT
>CAZWOY010000167.1:2471-4883 GCA_964635255.1 uncultured bacterium | reverse complement strand
TCGTTTGAACTCCAGCGGTCACGGCGAATGGGCGACCTGGCACCAGTTCCGCACCGGCAACGGCAACAGCCTCAAAGGACCGGTCGCCACAACCTGCGGTTGGGGCGGGCCTCCGACCACCGGCATGTCCATCATGTGGCTGAATCTTGTAAAAGGCGTTATGAATCACGATATGACCTTCGGCTGGGGCTGGACATTCGGCGTAACCAATTTTGAACGCTATCTTCCAAACTACCGCTTCCGCAATCAAGAGGTTTATCGCATTGTCAAAACCGACACCGATTCCTATGGCGATCCGGGAATTATCCCCTGGCGGGGCGTTCCAGAAATATATCGTATGGAGCATGTAGAATCCATCACTTCCGAAACGCGCTCGGTCGAAGTATTCGTTTACGATCGCGAAGAAGACGATGCGCCTGTGGAAGGCGCGCGCGTTACGCTTTATGCGCCGGGCGATCTGCCGAACGACGCCGATGATTACGCTGCTCATGAAGTGTTTCAGATGACAGGCTTTACCGGATCCGACGGCTATGCCAGGTTCGTGTTCGAAGAAGATCCTGATTTTGACGGCGATGTGATGTATGTTACCTTGACCGGCAGGAGCATAAGACCTGTTTTCGGTGAAATCGATATCGAATCGAATTACGACGCGGTTGAACTCTCAACTTATGAATTAGTGGAAATCGAAGGTGAAGGCAATGGCGACAATCGCATTAATCCGGGTGAATCGTTCACGCTCGATATTACCGCAGTCAACCGTTCGCGTAATGATGATTACAACGGTGTTACGGCAGTGGTAACCAGCCTTTCGCACTGGGTAACCGTTGAGGAAAACGAACTTTCATTCGGCGACGTCGACGCGGATTCCGAGAGTGAGGGCGACGAATCGGTAACGATACAGATCCATGATTCCTGTCCCGATGGCGAAAGCCGTCCTGACCAGAAGCCAAAATTAAACGTCGAATTTACCTCAGGCGATGAGACGTTTACGTCTTTAATAGAACTCGTTCCGATTTCGCCGAATTTTGTAGTCCACCGGATTGTCGGGGGAGACGTCATCGAAGTTGGCAGGCAGGATCTCGACATTGAAATCAAAAATATAGGCGGGAAAAACTCTTCACAGCTTGCCGCTAATCTGATTACTCAGGGAATGGGCGTCAGCGTAGTGATTAATGAAGCTGAATATTCAGCGATCAATTCCGGCAGAACCGGTCGAATTCAAGGCGAAGATTTTACCATCGCCGGCAATCAAATCGCCATCCCCGGAGCAAAATATCCGATGATGTTGGTGCTCAGAGGACTGGACGGATTTGTCGATACTACATATTTTGAGCTTCAGGTCGAGGAACCGCGCGAAAACGCCCCGCAAGGTCCAGATGGCTATGGTTATATCTGCTTCGACGACGCCGATACGGATTGGGATATATCCCCTGAGTATGACTGGCTGGAGATCGATCCGCGCGACCGCGACGCCGATTATGAAGGCGAATCATGCGATTTCAACGGACAGAGTGAACTGGACGTCGGCGAATCGCAGGTAGTCCGAATGGGAATGGAAACGCAGTTTTACGGCAAGTTGTTCAGCGAGATAACCATCAGCGTCAACGGTTTCATCTGCATGGGCGACCAGGAGATAATTACCAACTTCCAGAACTGGCCGATGGATCAGGCGCACGGCGGCGGCATGGGAATGATAGCCCCGTTCTGGGACTGGCTGGATTATAATAATGATTCGGGCATTTTCTACTACCATGATGCGGATGAAGGAAGATTCATAGTTCAATGGAATGATATGCGCCATCATTCAGGCGGAAACAGCGATCTGACTTTTCAGGTTATTCTGTACGATCACGAAGTCTGGGTTACGGAAACGGGCGACCAGAACATCCTCATTCAATACAAAGAGATCGCCCAGGCGCGGGGCGCGCAGGACGGCGGTCAGTACGAAAAGAACATTCCCTACGCTTCCGTCGGCATTTCAAGCGTCGATGGGACGACGGGCCTTAACTATACGTTCAACAACGAGTATCCCGTAACTTCGGCTCCGCTCGAAGCCGAACGAGCCCTTTTATTTGCGACTTCACCGGATTTCAAATCAGGCACGCTGATGGGCCGAGTGACCGACGAAGAAACCGGCGAACCGATCTTCGAAGCGGTCGTATTCACTGAACATGGCTTCACGGCGATCACCGACGAGAACGGCGAGTGGATCATTCACGACGCGCTTGCCGAAGTGCCGTTTAATATTACCGCTATGGCTCAGGGCTATAATGACTCAACGCTTACCGACGTCGAACTTGAGGAAGACGCCGAGCTGGAGATTGACTTCTCGATGCTTCATCCTGAGTTTGTTCCTTCGTATGATGCTCTCGGCGCAGATCTACCGGTAGATGAAGCGCTGGATCTCGAATT
>CAZWOY010000167.1:0-2461 GCA_964635255.1 uncultured bacterium | reverse complement strand
CAGAGAGGCTTAGAGGCGATGCAAATGCCGCTCCGTGGGAGATTAGAAGACAATATCACATCGGCGCTGAAGAAGTCGATGACAGCCGTCTTCAGGGCGTTGTATTTATAGACGACCATTTTTATGTCCCCGGCGCAAACGACCATGATCCGGTTATTTATATCTTCGACCGGGAGGGGCGTTATGTCGATCAATTCGATCAATTTGGAGAAGATCGATACGGCATGCGCGATCTAGCCTGGGATGGCGAGTGGATTTGGGGATCCGGCGATGAAGTTATATATGCGTTCACGCCTGAAGGCGAACTGGCGCGCGAATTTGAAGGGCCCTATAATCCTAATAACAATTTCGCCTGGGATACGGATCGCGAAATTCTCTGGGTATCAAGCACTACTTCCGATATTATCGGCATCGACAGAGAAGGAAACGAAGTCGCCGAGCTGGATCGCCATGATATGCGAATCTACGGACTCGCCTATTGGCCTGATGATCCCGACGGCTATCCGCTTTACATTTTCCATAAGAACCGGGACGTCGCCGAGCAGATTATACATAAAATGAATCCAGAGAACAACGATACGGCTTTCGTCGCCATACTTGAACCGGAACAGGGCGGTTCGCCGATGGGCGCTTTTATCACAAATCAGTTCGACGTCTATAGCTGGGTGTTCGTCGCGCTGTCCAACGAAGCCAGTGATGACAGAATCGATATCTGGCAGGTGGACGCCCGCCGCGACTGGTTTGGAATCGAACCCGTTACCGGCGTCGTCGAAGCTGAACAGCGCCGGGATTTCACTTTGGCTCTCAATACGATGGGATTGCCGCAGGTGCGTTTCGAAGGCGACATTGTCTTCTATCATAACGCCGATGACGGGCAGTATGTTCTGCCGGTGACATTGGACGTCTTAGGCGGAAGGCGGGAATTTACAATCGACTTGTTGGACGGCTGGAATCTTGTTTCGATGAACATCGAACCGGATAACCTGGATATTATTGAAATATTCAGCGATCTGGCGGACGCCGGCGTACTTGCGATGGTGAAGGACGGCCGCGGAAGATTCTATTTGCCGGATGCAGGTTTTAACAATATCCCGGAATGGAACGTCCAGAACGGTTACCAGGTCTTCGTAACCGAAGACGCCCAATTGGTCGCCGAAGGCATGGTCATTCCGGGAGACACGCCGATTCAGCTTGAGGAAGGCTGGAATATGAAATCTTACTTCCCAATCCGGGCGACAGACGCCAGAGTCGCATTAGCCGGAATCGTGGATGATTTGCTGATCGCCAAGGACTCCGATGGAAATTTCTACCTCCCCGAATTTGATTTTAGCAATATGGGCGAGATGCAGGAGGGGCAGGGTTATCAGTTTAAGGTTCGCCAGCCGGTCGAATTGATTTATCAGATCGACGGTCAATTGGCTGCGCAGCATGAGTACATCGGTTCGCCGAAACGATATGCAGGCATAGCTAAGACGGAATCGAACATGTCTGCGTTGCTTGTTGCCGATGAAGGCTTCGCTGGATTTGAAGCCGGCGCTTTCTCACCGAACGGCGATCTGGTCGGATCCGGAAAGTTTGACTCGGAAGGACGCTGCGGATTGGCTGTCTGGGGATCCGGTAAGGACGAGCAAGTTCCGGCTTTAATAAGCGAAGGCGAACCAATAGAGTTCCGAATCTGGAATGGAAGCGAAGAGCTTATCGCAGAGATCGAAACTATAAGCGGCAAGACTGAATGGAAAGCTGACGATATTTTCGCCGGTAAAGTTACGGAAATAAGTTCAGCTCCCGTAGAGTTTGGGATCCATGAATCCTATCCGAATCCGACAAACGGACCGGTCAGGTTCAGTTATGGCGTCGAAAGCGAAGGATTCGTATCGCTGAAAGTGTACGACCTTTCCGGCCGGGAGGTGGCAGCCTTAGTGAACGGCAAGATGGAAGCCGGCAGCCACCAGATTTCATGGAACACCGACAAAGTATCGTCGGGAATCTACCTTGTGCGCCTTGAGTCCGGCGGCATGTTGAATTCGATGAAGGTAGCGGTTTTGAAATGATTTTCATATTCCGGCAGTGATAAAATCTCGATTTGTGTATGGAGTGCGCAAGTCATGCTTGAGCCGTGGCTGTATGGCTGCCGCACTCCATGGATAACAGGATTTCGACTCTCTCCCGGATAAGTATATCCCTGGGCCGCTTTTAAATTGGGAGCTTGCAGACGAGGGCGTCTGCAAGCAATCTAACGTTATTTGGCTCCGCAGCATTTTTTATACTTCTTTCCGCTTCCGCAAGGACAGGGATCATTTCTGCCGGTTTTCAAATTTGCGGCGGTTTTTTTCCCTTCTTCCATAATCGATTGACGTTGTTCCGCCCAGTACTTTTGTATTCCAATTACTGACAATGTAAGTAATTCAAACAATTCTTCGTTGGGAATGCTTTTTATTTCAGGGTCATTTTCCCTATTCTC
>CAZWOY010000166.1:163-8038 GCA_964635255.1 uncultured bacterium | reverse complement strand
TAGCAAAACAACTGATCTCCCAAAAGATAAAACTATTTTATGCGCTTATTAATAGGAAAACAGAATCTGAACTCCAACTGTCAGGAAAGTCCTTTCTTTAGAAAATTCCATATTTTACGATTATTGCAATTTTCAACAACCACGCTGCGGCACCCATTGAATTCGGCCATGGATATCATTTTTTTGATTAGCAAAGACAATGCTGTTTCAAGTTCACTTATATCCGGTTCGAACAAGAGATTTTTAACCGTTAATATTTTCTTTTTCCGGTCGGCTTTCGGATCCATTCTTCCAATGAAACGATTGCCCCAGAGAATCGGCAGGACGAAATAGCCATACTTGCGTTTAGCTTGGGGAACATAACATTCTAAAGAGTAGTCAAAATCGAATAATCGCTTGATCCGTTCCCGCTGGATAATCAGATTGTCGAAAGGCGACAGCAGGTGTATTTGACTTGCGTCAGGTTTTAGATTTAAAACTTTTTCCAGCGTTTCGGACATCGCGTAGCAGCGATGTTTTTCAACTCCCGCGATTTCAACCGTATCGACTTCGCCAGATTCAACCATTTGTCTCAGAGCGTCGTTAATAATTTTTTTACCGCCAACCTTAATATGTTCGAATATCTCCCGTTCAATCGCCACTCCGTACGCTTTTAAAGCCCGCAGAACCAAAAATCTTCCTAAATCTTCATCGCTCGGCATTCGGGTATCGACGTCTTCGGGGAGGACTCGTTCGGTCAGATCGTAAACCCGCTCAATTTTTTTCCGCTCCTTTATCATCAGATCGCCGCGCCAGAACAGCAGTTCCAGAGCCGTCTTTGTGGGACGCCAATCCCACCATGCCCCTTTCTTGTCGCCCTTCGGAGGCGTAAAATCCCGCGACGACACGGGTCCTTCAGCGCGGATTCTATGCAGAATGGGCTGCATCAAATGTCCATATTTCTCAAATCGTTCTTTCTCCCACTTGCGGTGAGGATCATGATATGCTTTTTTAAGCGGCAGATAGTAGCGATAGTCGCTCATCGGCAGATAAGAAGCGGCGTGCCCCCAGTATTCGAACACCGTTCTATCGACAGCCTGCATTCTATGCAGATCCTCCGGCTTATAATCCGGGCAGCGCGTCCAGAAAGTATGATGGTGCGAGCGTTCGATTATGTTAATGGCGTCGATTTGGATGTAGCCGAGGCGGCGGATGATTGAAAGCGGCGTCTCTTTATCTGGTAATTCCGACAATAATTGTGAGTTTATTGCGATTTGCTGCGCTTGTTTTAACTCAATTTCCATCTAATCGTAAATTCCAGCCAGCTGTTTAAAGCTGATCGGGTGAGTGTATCTGATTTTCTTGTACGAATCGGGATTGCAATGATCGGATATCTTTTGCGGCAATGTCTTTCGTTTATTTAACGTTGAATTTGTATGAAAAAGAATGTATCGCCGGTTTATTCCCATCATACGGTTATCGTCGAATAATTCTTTCAAAAGACAAGCTATATAGCTAATGTAGCAGTTTGAGCATTTGAATTTTTCGATTATATCTTGTTTTTTTGATCTTTGTGACTTCATTTCTATGAATATAATAAAAATGCTTTGTCTGAATTTAGAAAATAATACGTAATCGCACCGTTTTCTAATTTTTCCATCCGCGAGGTAGTGGCTAAGAGGCAAAGATCCATCGATCTGAAATAGAAAAGTGTGTTGTTCATTTAATCCCAAAACCTTTACTTCTGACAATCTCGTATTGACATTTTCTTCTTTAAGCGACATTTTTCCATCAGAGATTTTCTGAATATCTTTTATAGCTGAGGGTAGATTTGAGAAAGGCATTTTTATTCTCCAAAAACTATTTCGTCTTGAATTTTGTTCATTTCATCGATGCTTTCATCGAAACTTGGAACTTCGATTCCATAAAAAGGATGTACATTTGCCGGTTCAAGTGTATAAACTCTGGTTTTTCGTCTATTTCCTTCTAACATCCTTGGATATTTTCCGGCAGTGTATACTTTAAGCTGATCCTTCGTAATTAACTCAGTATCCTCATATCCATATTTCTTCCGAAGTTCTTCGGTATGTTCAGATTTATTTCCCAGCATAATTAGTGTATTGAGTTCCTTAACGATATAGTCGCTGTGAGTTGTAATAAATACTTTAATCCCCGAGTTTACCATTTTAGCGAATAATCGAACAATTTTTCGTTGATTTTCAGGATGTAGGTTTAATTCCGGTTCGTCAATCATGAATATTTGACCTTTTTGAGCAATATAATTTATGTAGAATCCCAAATCCAGTAAAGACCTAATCGCACTTGAACTTTCATCAAGTGTTAGTTTGATGTTCTTTTTCTCAGGTTTAAAATATATCTCATCTTTGGTCTTGGAAATCTTATAACTTCCTCCAATAATTTTTGAAAAATCAGTCAATATTTTATTGTTTCCCTTAAGAAAAATGCTCTCTAATTGATCTAAATTACTCAATTCTCGCGCGAAATCTACATTATCTTTCACTGGTAAGGCATATGACTCCCAGACTCTACTCAATAATTCTACGGGATCTAAATCCTTTTTCGATCCAATTTCCTCAATCAGTCTGTTTTTAGAAAAGTCCAATTCCTTTCTGAAAATTGCAGCTCCTGTCCTTTCAGCGCTTGATATGAAAGGATTAGGAAACAAAGGTTTTATTAAAATATCCTGTAGGAATTCTAAAATGTATTCATGAATGGCATCCGTTGGTAATGGTGTTTCATTTTCTTTGAATAGACTTGTAATTTCAAGAATACTACTGTTTTCATCTTTAGAAAAAACAATCATATCTCTCTTTTTGCTTCTTTTCACTTCCTTAATTTTTTCTTGAAAACTAATAAGAGATTTATCAATTTCGATAGAAAACACTGAATTCACAAAAAGGGATTTTGTTGCAGCAAAAATTTCATTTAACTGATTAGAATAGATTTCTGTTGCTTTAGTAATATAGAATTGTAATTGATTATAAAATAAGTTCAAATCTATTAAAATAGTCCCAGTTTCAGCAAGATCTACGCTGTAATCCTTTAAGAGATTTTCATCAAACCGGATAAAAATTCTCCACATCCGTAAAAAACCATACAGCGCATAAACCGCATAAGTCTTCCCCGTGTTATTCTTCCCGCAGATTATCGTCAGATCGCCCAACTCGAACTCGGCGGTTTTCAATATCCCGAGGTTTTCAACTTTAACTTTCACTTCACTTTCCCTTGCTTTCCGGTTTATGACAAATTTAATGCGAAATGAGTTTAACTACAACTTTTGAAACGTTTTACCGAGAATTAATCGGTTTTATTCCGACGGAAATAAAAATGCCGCCGCTCATTCTCAAGCGGCGGCATTGCAAAACAATCGCACATTTCTTAAGTTAGCTATAATTTCTCACTTAACACAAACCACCTTAACCATCTTCGTCTCCCCTTTCAACTCAAGCTTGAGGAAATACACGCCCGAAGACCATTTTTCGGTTTGCAGCGTTAGCTGGTGAAAACCCGCCGTTTGAGTCCGGTGTACGAGTGTAGTAATGTGCCTGCCGTTTATATCGTAGAGGTTCAGGCTTACGCGACCGGATTGCGGAATGGCGTACTTAAGCCTTACCGAACTGTTGAACGGATTCGGATAGGGCGGGTATAGCGCAAATTCCGCCGGAACTGTGGATAACTCTATTTCCGCCGCCGCCCAGGAATCGGTTGAATATTTCCCTGCGCCTTCGATCCACGCCGGCTCCAAAATCGATTCTTTGCCGCCGTCCCAATAATGCAGATCTACAGGCTCGCCTTCGATGGCTCCATCGACTTCCGGCGTTGCCGGATCGTCGCCCCAGACCGCTAAGCCATAAGGGGGCGCGCCCTTGAGCGCAACGACGCCTAAACATGCGCCACTCTTGGAAAACGCCGCCAACTCGCCGTAGTTGCCGCCTTCGGAAGCGTCTTCCGAAAGAATCACAAGACTCATGTTTCTGCCGGTGGGATCTTTTTGGTCGAAATGTACCGGGGCGGGGAGTTCAAACGCATATTCCCGCGCATCGCGGAATCGCTCGTCAGGTTCGTTCCACACCAGATCGACGTCGCCGGCGACCTTTATCTGATAGCCGCGTCCCCAGCGCAGCAAACCCATGTTGGAAAAATCGTACTCGGGCAGGTAGAATCTGCCTAATTGATCCTTAGCCAGTTCGACGTCGTCCTCGATGTTCAGGAAAGCGACTTGAGGCTCCTGCGGCGTCGCCGGGAAATAGGAAACTATCGACCAGCCGCGCTCGACAGGTATCGGCGTATCGACCGCAACCGGCCTGCCCGCGAAATTGACCTCGTCCGGCCCGCGAACTTTTACCCAATAGCCGCAGCGAAAGTCCCAGAAGTCAATGCGATTGTAATTTTCATCCGGGTAGTAAAAATGACCTTCCCAGTCTTTCACAAGAACCAGATTTTCATTCGCCAGTACGCCCCCGAATATCCACTCTAACGTATTCACCGGCGGCGGGATGGGCGTCGATATCAGGCTCCAGCCGGGACGGAGTGGGATGTTTAGCTCGACGTCCTCGCCGCCGTGGTCGAAAGCCAAAGCCCCTAGATCCGCGCGGCTGCCGTCGTAATCCGGTCTGGTTTCGGGATCGCCGGCGTCGATGCAGGGACTGTTTTCCGTCAGGCTGAAATCGCCCTCATCAAAATCTGTAAATCCCGGTTCTTCGTCGATACAATTGTCATCGAAATCGACCGCTCCGTTCCAGCCGTTTACAACGCCCTGTTCGCCGCCTTGTATGTCGCAGTAATACGCCCACAAATTATTCGGCTCGAGCTCCGGATAAAAAACGACCTGGTCGTTTTCATTGCCCCAGATGATCGTATTCAGCGCGTCGGGACCGGCTAAGTTTTTCAAATGCAATCCGCCGGCGCCGGATTCGGCTCCGTTATCGACAATCGTGCAGTTGTTCAAATCGGGACCCGCGCCGTAGCAGAATATACCCCCGCCGCCGTCCTCCGCATGGTTTCCCATTATCAGGCAGTGTGCGATGGACGGCCAGGAGTTATAGATAAAAATCCCCCCGCCTTCGCGACCGCTCCCGTTGGTAATCGTAAATCCGCACAGCTCCGTCCGCTCCCATTCGCCGCGCGTAATCTTGACGACAACGTCCTCGCCGCCGCCGTCGATAATGGTGGACGTTATATATTCGGGATTGCGCGTTACCAAAAACAAACTGGCGACGATAATGTTCTGTCCGAGGAACTGCAGGTTTTCCCGGTAGCGCCCCGGGCTGACAAGGATCGTGTCGCCGTCCGACGCGACGTCGATCGCTTCCTGAATGGTCTCGTAATCGTCCGGCACGGCGAACAGCCGGGCGAAGTTGAATTCCTGCTCGTGAAAATACGCTCCCATATCGACCGGCGTGCCGTCGGGATCGAGTTGATGATCGGGATCGCCGGCGTCTATGCAGGGGCTGCCCGCCATGAGACGGTAATCGCCGTTCTGCCGGTCGGCGAAGACCGGATCGACGTCGATGTTGCCTTCGCCCCATGCCAAATCGTCCTCCTGCCTCGCGCGCATGGCGTTCCGTCCGTTCATAATATCGCAATAGCCGGCGCTGATAGCGTTCGGCTCGCCGGCGAATTCGAAGCCGCTGGGGGCGTTCGAATACATAATGGAATTGATCAGGTCGATATTGCTGCCCTGAGCGACGAAGACGGCGGGATTATTATCACCCTGATTTCCGGCTATGGTCGCACGGTTAAGGCGGACGTCCGATCCCCAGAGCCTTAGGGCGGGACCTGTTCCGGGGCCGGAGTTGCCGGCGATAAGCGTCCGGTGCATTTCAACGCCGGCGTGTATGCAGAAAACGCCCCCGCCGAAGTCTTCGCTCTCATTGTCGAAAATCTCTACTCCGTCAAAGGAAGCTCCGCTTGAGACGTACATGCCGCCTCCGCCGGCGCCTGCGGAATTGCCATGAACTGCGACATTTTCCAGGCGAGTTATATCTTCGTCCTGGTTTTCTCGCTGCATCAGCCCGATTCCGCCTCCGTATTCATCTGACGCGTTGTTCCGTACTTTAAGGTTTTTAAGGACCGGACCTTGATTAGCCGCGCTTTGGACGTAAACGCCGCCCCCGATGTTTCCGGCTGTACAGTTTTCGATTTTCAGATCGGTCAGCGCAGCTCGTGAATTTTGCATAAAAACGCCGCCGCCGTTTTCGCTGTCGCCGTTGGTGAGTGTGAATCCTATCAGCATCGCGCCCGGTCCTTCATCCTCGAAAACGACCACCGAGCCTTCGCCGCCGCCGTCTATGACGGTCTCGTCGATCAGCATTTCGCTGTGAGTGGTATAGTAGCGGCTTGCTACGGTTATTTCCTTGCCGCCGAAATCGAGATTTTCGAAATATTCTCCGGGCTGCACAAAAACAAGGTCGCCGTCGGCGGATTCATCGACAGCTTCCTGAATGGAGTCGAAATCATCCGGTACGTTAAGCACGATGGACCCGCCTTCTTCCTGGTGGAAATACCATTTTCCGAGATCGCTTCTCGTTCCATCCGGATCGGGAGGGTTTTCCGGGCTGCCGGCGTCGATGCAGGGGCTGTCTTCCAGCAGGCGGTAGTCGCCGTTTTCAGCGTCCACAAATTCCGGATCGGCGTCGATGTTGCCGACGCCCCATTCGAACAGGTTGGGATCGATCGACACAACGCCGTTTCGACCGTTCATTATGTCCGAGAACCAGACCGAGAACCGGGTGGCGTCGAATCCACTCATGACATAGACCTCATGCGGTTCGTTATTCCAGAAGACGACGTCCGTTGCATTCACCTGCCCTTCCGAAGTGACGTAAACGGCGCCGCCCGAGTGGAGGGCGACGTTATTCGCGACGGTAATATTGCGGATGTTCAATTCTGCGCCGTGGCAGTGCAGTCCGCCTCCGACGTGGTCGCTGTAGTTGTCTATGAACAGCGAGTTGTACATATCGATGACGCTCCCGCCGTAGCAGCCGAAGCCCGAGCCGACATAGCCGGCGTCGTTGTCGTGGACATAGACGTCGTGGATTTCGGCATTAGTGCGCTGTGTGCAGTAAATGCCCGCTCCGTTCCGTTCGGTGACGCAGTTGTGCACTTCGAGATGCGAAAACACAACGTTCGATTCCCGGCAGTAGATTCCGCCCCCGAAATCGGTTTGACCGTTAGTCAGCGTAAAGCCGGTCAGGACGACTTCGCTGAACTGCCGGATCGCGACCGTACTTGCGCCATTAGCGCCGCCGTTGATTATCGTCCCGCGAATATCTTCCTCATCATCGGTAAAAATAAACTGGCTCGCGAGAACCAGATTCCGCCCTATGATGCTGACGTTCTCCTGATATTCGCCTTGAGCGACAAGGATCGTATCCTGCATTTGCGAAGCGTCCACAGCGGCTTGAATAGTCTGATGCTGATTCGGGACCCGCAGAATCCTCGCGCATGCATCCGAAGCGAAAGCCCCCAAAATCAATACAAAAACCAAAAAAACAAAAACCGTTCTCATGCAGCCTCCCCGAAGCAGAGTGTTTTATGCAGCAGTTCTAAGCAAGCAGCGCTTGAATGTTTACATGTTTATTAAATGTAATCATTATTAATACTCAGGTCAATGGAATTCAGATTTTTCTTGTAAATTGGTTTCGATGAGGTTTGGATTGGGGGAGTTATTGGTTTGTTAAATTGTTAAATTGTTAAATTGTTCCATTGCTCCATTGTTCCATTGTTCCATTGTTCCATTGTTGATTAATGTGTAAAAAGCCCTCACTTTACCGACTCGTTCCCATGCTCCTGCGTGGGAATGCATACTTAACAAAATGAAAGCCCTCACTTTACCGACTCGTTCCCATGCTCCTGCGTGGGAATGCATACTTA
>CAZWOY010000165.1:0-8064 GCA_964635255.1 uncultured bacterium | reverse complement strand
GTGGATTTTTTTATTTTCCCAGTAATAGATCCTGTTTTATTGCCTGCGTATTATTTCTGTCCTTTTCCGGCAGGGAATACTTGACTTGTAAACAAAGTCAACGTAACTTTAATATAATTCGGTTTTAATACGGATCGGCGCTATGCTTCATTTTCGAATACTGATCGTATGCCTCCTTTTTGCTATGCAGACAGGGCTGGCAGAAAGAGAGGTTCGTTCGTCTCTCCCATCCGGCAATACTGCCGACTCAACATTAAACGTGGCGGTCTGCGAACTTCAGCGCATCGAATTTGACGGAAACGGTGCGTTGCTTGAATGGAAAACGGTTAGAAACGTCAATCCGGCCACCGGCAATCGACTGAATTTCTATCGAATCTATTCCGGAAGCGCGCCGGATGATCTGGTGTTTATAAGTTTGGCATGGGATGGCTCTTTTCGACATATCGACGCCCTTGAAAAACCTAACGCCTTTTATCGAATCGAAGCCGTTTATGGCGAAGGGCGCCACCGACGGCCCCAGAATCCGCTCGTTCAGGGAGAAGCAAATGTGCTGTTGGATTTCGAAGATCAAGATATTGAACTTCTACCGTTTAGCGAACGTGAAGATGCACAGCCCGATGCGTGGGAGATTACCGATGAAGAAGCGCTTCCCGGCAGCGAACATTCACTGAAACTTACCGGCAATACCTGGAAACGATATTTATGCGACAGGATCGATCTTGCGGACAGCGCTGTCTGGTCGCTGGGCGTGCTTTCCGAATTCGACCGTTTTCGCGAAGCCGATTTGCATGCATTTGGCATCGGCGACGGCGATAATCAACTCTTCTATGTTTTCTTCGGTTCGCGGCTATACTGGGAGCATAACTGGGTTGTCGCGACTCAGAATTTCGCCCCGCGCGGCGAATGGCGTGAATTCCTGATTTCTGTCGGTTATGATTGGCAGATAAGATTTGGATATCTGCCCGCAATTGAAGAAATGTATTTCATCAGCGATAACGATAACGCTGGAAATAGACCCGTACCGGTTTATTTCGACCAGCTCGCCGACATAACTCAGACTATTCCTCCTGAACCGAAACCGAAAATACGCTGGCGCGAAAACCATAATATGGAAGTCGATGGATTTGCGGTTGAATTCAATTCAAGCGTGGATAACCGTGATCTTGAAGATTTAACGCTGACCTGGGATTTTGGCGATGGTTCAGGCAGCGATTTAGAAAATCCGGTTCATGTTTTTAAACAGGACGGTAATTATACTGTCAGCCTGACTGCGGAAGGCGGCGAAGGGCTGGTTGGCGAAGCGATAACCGAGGTGGAAGTTGGCAATATCCGCGTTCCTACGACCATTACCGCCGCTTTCACCGGCGACGTGATGTTAGCCCGAAGGTATGAAGCGCACGGAGGCTTGATTCGCGAAGAAGGACCTGAAGCGGTCTTTGATCGCGTGGCGGACCGGACGAACCTTTTGGATATTTTTGCGATAAATCTTGAGAGCCTTTTAACCGATGAAGGCGAGGAGCATCCTACAAAGGGCATAACCTTTCGCGGCAGTCCCGAAAATATCGCCGGGCTTGTGTACGCCGGAGTCGATATTGCGCTGCTGGCTAACAACCATGTAATCGATTATGGGGCGCGGGGATTGGAGGAAACATTAGAAGTGCTTGATGCGGCGGGAATCGGATGGAACGGCGCCGGCATGGACGAATACGAAGCTTTGAAACCTGTTTTTAAAACGGTCAAAGGAATCCGTGTCGGTTTCCTTTCCTATTGCAACCGCACCGGGCGCGATTATAACGATCGCCCGTTCATGGACGCCTATTATGACAGATACGGATATGCCTATTTCTCGCCGGATAATATTCTGCGAAGCGTTCCTAAAGCCGCTGAACAATGCGACTTATTAGTGGTTTATACGCACGGCGGCTGGGAGTATGCAACCGAACCGACCGGCTATGATCCCGACACGGGCGATCCGATTTTCGACGAGGTTCCGCCGCGGGATATTGCAAAGCGCGATTCAGCCATGCGGGAACTGGAAAGGCTCTGTATCGATCTTGGAGCCGGGCTGGTGATCGGATCGCATCCTCACGTCCTGCAGGGATTTGAAGTGTATAATGAAGCCGTAATAGCTCATTCGATGGGCAATTTTGCCTTTGACCAGAATTTCTTCGAAACCTGGCCCTCGGTTCTCGTCTGCGCTGAGATCAGCCGGGAGAAGGTTGAAGAGGTCTGGCTGGAACCGATATTTGTGGACCGATACCGTCCGACGCCGGTGCGAGGCGCTTTGGGAAGAAAGATACTGGACAGGCTGGCGGGCTATTCCTACGATTTACACGCCACTGTCGTACCACAATATAACAACATGACGGCCAGGATTGCGCTGGAAGATAATCAGATCAGCAGGCATACGGCAGAATACACAGTATCGGGCGAGATGCGCTATTTTGAGGATGAAGGCGTTTACAGATCTGAGCCGCTTCGCCTTGACGGCGGCGGCTTTCCAAGTCAAATCCTCAGTATCGAGCCGGACGCTCAAGACCCGGGATGGCAGGTATCGCTTGGGCGAGATATCCTTTTAGTCGGCAACATGGAGATGGAAGGCGCCGATATCTGGGATTATAATTCCAATGTCGAAGGCAGAACCGAAGAGATAAAACGCAGCGGCAGATATTCCTCATATCTGATCCGAAATCCAAGATGGCAGGATGGCATAACCGACCTGATCCAGCGCATCCCGATTGAAAACGACGATCGAATAACCGCCTGCGGATGGCTGCGCGTTATTAATGCGAACGACGCCGGCTTATGTGTGAGGTATTATAATCATCGTTACGATGATAATAATAACAACCGCGTTGGCTATGAGGTAATAGGGCAGAGATTACAGGGCAATCTTGGCTGGACATACTTATGGGAGCAGCTTGATATTCCGGAAAATGCCCAATATCTGAACATCCGCTGGCAGATGTGGGGGGCGGAAGAAGGACAGAATCAGTTATGGGCGGACGACGTCGAAATAATAAGATGGGATGAACCGATTCCTTACAATGGCGATTTGGGCATTGATTATCCGAACGATTCTTATTATCTTCAGGTAGAGACTCGTCGGCCGCTTGAAACGATAGAAATTGCGTACCAAACGGTAACGCTTGGTCTTCACTAAAAAGATCCTGCGATCATCCGAATCAGGGACGTCCGAGAATGAGTAATTTCACGGTTGTCATTACGAGTCCGCCTTTAGCGGACTAAGTAATCTCCTGCATTATCAAGATGTTGGGAGATTGAATAGAAATTCGCCTTCGCGAATTTCTCGCAAAAGCGCCGTTCTTGGAAACTCTGGGACGAGAGGCTGCAGGGATCATGAGAACGTTTGAAAATTCGTTGACGCGAATACTAAATTGTGAGTAAACACTATGCAGATTGCAAGAAAACTCCTTTTAACAACAGCTTTAGTCTTATTCTTAGGTGCAGCGTATCAATTAGACGCAGTTCCTCAAGAAGACGTCGTTGGATACTGGACGATAAATCTCGAGCCGGGATTTAACTTAGTCGCTTTTCCTGTGCTGCCCGATACGCCATCGCTGGATGCGGTTATTGGCGACCGGCTTGGCGCAGTAGAAATCACAACCTGGGACCGGAGGATCGGCAGGTATCGCTGGGCGCGCTATAATCCTGAGGCAGATGAATGGTCGGGCGATCTTTTTATTCTTAACCGCGGCGTAGGATACTGGATCAATTTGCTGGAAGCGGACGGCCAGCAGAGTTTGAGAGTAGTGGGACGTCCCGAATCTTACACGCAGTTCAAGATCCAGAAATTAGGCACAGGCTGGAAGTATTTTGGCCCGACGATCGGTAAAGGCCAGCAATTGAACGAAATCCCGCCGGCAAGGAACGGCGATCTTCTTATCAATTGGAACAACGAATCGAGACGATTTGAGCTTGCCGAAGGAATGGAAAACGAAAACTGGTATTCGCCTGAATTCAGAGCGGTCGAGCCCGACAATGGGTATATCGTTTACCAGGAACCGTTTAGCAGGGATATTCGCCGCGCCGGACCGCCCACGATTTATGAAGAATACAATCAATCTGAGTTTGACAACACTCCCGACGAGGGCTCTCCGCGACTTAATCATGACGGAAACAACAGGACTCTCTACGATGAGCCGCCTTATCCGCTTATCGTCAGCAATCGCGAAGGGCTTGCCGTATGCTATGCCAATGGCGAAGCCTGCGGCTCCGATTATGCGGTCAATGTTGTGCGTGAAGATTTAAGGCTGAACGTCGATGGCGAAATAGAGACCTTTGATCAAAATATGGGCAGGTACGAAATCACAGGCGGCGGCGTTGAAGCCGGCAAATTCAGGATCGCCTTAACGATTTCCGAACAGGACGGCTTTATCAATCCGGGAGACCGGGTGTACATGTTAGTGGAAGGTCCCAATAGAATGACGACCCGATCGACCTCGTTCGAAATTCCCTATCAACAGCGATTCCTGCGCGATATCGATTTCCCCGATCCATTGACGAGACCGGCGGAATCGGGAACTGCGCCACAGGAATTTACGCTGTCGAAACCGTTCCCAAATCCGTTTAACGACCGGTTCATGATCGAATTCAACCTGCCGGAAACGGCGCCGGTCGAATATAAAATGTTCGATCTGCGCGGAAGGGAAGTTTACGGGGATGTGCTGCCAATGTCAGCCGGAAGGCACAGGTTGACGATCTCATCGAACAACCTTGCCGCAGGTATTTACCTTCTGGAAGTAAAAGCCAAAGAACACCGCGGATTAGCTAAGGTTGCGCATTTGAAATAGGATTTTCAGATTTGAGCCACAAACCCAAGCCTGACTAAACGGGCTTGGGTTTGTTATTTTTGCGGGAGCTTGCAGACGCCCTCGTCTGCAAGCTCCCGCAGTGTGATTCAACTCGTTCCCACGCTCCAGCGTGGGAACGAATTAAGGTCTATACTACCGAGTATATAGAAAATTCTACCGGTAGGGCAGGCGTCCCTGCCTGCCAATGCAATCCTGCAGGGTTGAAAAGGCAGGCTGCAAGGTTGAAAAGGCAGGCTGCAAGGTTGGTAGGGCAGGCGTCCCTGCCTGCCAGTGCAATCCTGCAGGGTTGAAAAGGCAGGCTGCAAGGTTGAAAAGGCAGGCAGCAAGGTTGAAAAGGCAGGCAGGGACGCCTGCCCTACCAAAGATTCTATTTTTACGTTGCGTGGTGAAGCTCGCCTCATGGGGCGGCATGGGTTTTTCGTTCCATTAATTATTGTCAATGATAACTGATCGCTTGCGTTGGATTTATAAGAATCCTAAAAGCATTCAGAACGAAACACCCATGTTTACTTCCGGAGAGAACACACATCCAAAATCGTTCATTTCGTTCATTTGGTTCACATCTTCAGGACAATATTCCTTCCAGTTCGTCGATCATCCTATCCGATGCAAAACATTCCTTAAAACGCTTTCTTCCTTTATTCGCATAATCTTCACGCAGCGCTTTGTCAGTGGCAAGCTTGTGCATTCCTTCGCGGATCGCCTCCTGGTCATCGACCGGGACGATCATGCCGCACTCGCCGTCATTCAGCAGTTCGCGTATGCCGCCGCAGTCGGTGGACAGGACGGGGCAGCCGTGCATCAGCGACTGCATTCCGACATAAGTCATGCTCTCCTGCCGGGAGGCTATAACGTACAGGTCGAACAGGCAATACAGCGGCGTCACGTCGTAGAAATAACCGGCGAAATGGACTCTGTCCGCTACGTTCAACCGCTTCGCTAAATCCTTTAACTCGTCTTCGCAATTGCCTTTGCCCGCGATAAAATAATGGGCGTTGGGAAGTTTGTCCTTTAGTTCCGCTAAAGCCGAGATCACCAGGTCCAGCCGCTTGCGAAAGGTTATGTTCACACAGGCTCCGAACACAAATGCATCATTAGGGATCTTAAACTTTCGCCGCAGCTCCGAAGCTTTTTTTCGTTGTTCAGCGAGCCATTCATCCGTCATATCCGGCTTTTCCAAGCCATTGTACAGCACATGAATCGGTATATCCATCAGCCAGTCCGCCGAGTCGCGAATGCCCTGTTCGACCTCTTTGGAATTGACGATGACGCGGTTGACGATCTTTCTATAGACCAGCTTGTATTTCAGATTATCCTGCACCCGGCGAACGATGCTCAGCCGCAGGCAGCGCACCGGGACGCCCGCCGCCATGGCGCCGATCCCGCAGATCCAGTAGTCCTTCGTTTTAGAAAGGATCACGGCGTCCGGCTTTTCGTCTTTGAATATCTTGAAAAACATCACCAGCGCAATCGGATCGAAATCCCCGCCGAAATGGGGAACGGCAATGTTCTCCAGCCCCAGCCTTTCGGATCGTCCATGAACCTCGCTGCCATTGCGCACCAGCATCTTTACGCTGTGTCCGCGTTCTTTCAGCAGCTTGGAAGTCGTAACCGCCCAGTTCTCATTGCCGCCGTAAATAGGCGACGAATTAGTGACGATTATTTTCAGATTTTTACCTCTTGAATTACTCTGATAGTAACATTGGATAGCACAGCCTGCCCCGCGACTCAATATCCGCGATCATCCGTTGCATCCGTGTTATCCGTGTTCCTATTCTAATCATCCCCCCGCCAACAGATTCGCATCGAACGAATAAACAGTCCGGTTCCTGATCCGGTTGACTTCGAACGCCCGTTCCACCAGCCGGTCGATCAGGTCCGTGAACGACTTGCCCATATACTCCCAAAGATAAAAAGACAGCGAGCCGGGGATGTTGTTCAGCTCGTTGATGTAGATTTGGATCCCCCCAGCCCCCTTGGAAAGGGGGGGGATCCCCCCGTCCCCCTTAGAAAGGGGGGGATTGTTTTGGGATGTGTCGATTAGGAAATCTATTCGGGCTACGCCGCCTGCGCCGGAGGCTTGAAAGGCTCTGACGGCGTATTCCTGAATTTGCCTGGTCGTCTCTTCGTCAAGCGGAGCGGGAATAATCCGCTGCTGCCCCGCCATGCCCTTGCCGCCGGATGAGGCTTTCGCGCCTTTTTTGCCGCCTTTGCCCTTATATTTTTCATCGAAGGTCAGCAGTTCCTCGCCGCTCACCGGCTGCTCCAGAACCGACGGAATCGGAGGATCGCCGTCGATGACCGAGCAGTTAATTTCCTTCGGTTTCCCGACCGCCTTTTCCACCAGCGCCCGGTCGCTGAATTTTAAAGCAAGATCGATTGCGTCTTCAAGACGGATTTGGATCCCCCCAGCCCCCTTAGAAAGGGGGTGAATCTCTCCAGCTCCTTCGGAAAAGGAGTGATTCTCGCCAGCTGCTTTGGAAAGCGGGCGACTCTCTCGCTCCCCCCTTTCCAAGGGGGGCTGGGGGGGATCCACACGCGATATCCCAATACTCGACCCCAGCGTCGCAGGCTTAACAAACACCGATTCGCCCAATTCATCCTTGATTTTCGCCGCCACATCATCCGGCGCCGTCTCCCATTCGAGGCGGCTCACCGAAACGAACGGGAGGCAGGGCAGACCCTCCGCCTTCAGAACCGCTTTAAACAGGACTTTGTCCATGCCCGCCGCCGAACCCCGCACGCCTGAGCCGGCGAAGGGAACGTTCGCCATCTCAAGAATTCCCTGCAGCGAGCCGTCCTCGACGAACGTGCCGTGAGTGGCGGGTATGACGCAGTCGATTTCGTCCGTCTGCGCCCGCCGCAGCGGTTTAGGCGAGGCTTCGATCAGCCTCAATTTCCCCGCCCGCGCGTCCGGCGCCGGGAACACGCGCGTCAGCCGGTCGAGCGGCGGATTCTTCTGCCGGAAAAAGTCGAGCCTGCCGGCTTCATCGCCAATGTACCAGATATTGTCCCGGTCGAGGTAAACCGCTTGAACCGCATATTTATCCCGATCCACCGCCGCTAAAACCTGATGCCCGGTCAGGATCGAAACCTCATGCTCAACCGACCTCCCGCCGAAAACGACGGCTAATTGTATTTTATTTTTCATCGATTTTCGTTTGCTGGATGAACAACTTTTGCTGGGTTCAAGATAAGAAATAATAGCGGGATTGGAAAGAAAGATTTC